>CAUUAF010000102.1:0-6221 GCA_963543085.1 uncultured Treponema sp.
CAAGGAATGAAAAAAGGAATTTATGAGACAGCAAGGAACTGTTTGAAGTTAAAAATGCCTATTGAAACAATTCAATCGATCACAGGTCTCACTAAAGAAGAAATAGAGAATATGTGAGTTTTTAACAAATAAAGGAGAAATAATGCCTCATTTTTCAGTAGAAGTAAATAAATTATTAGGGAAATATGCAAATCACGAGGCAAGTAGAGCAAAATCTCAATTTATTGAGGTAGAACATGTTCTACTTGCTATAGTTAAGAAAGAATCTTTAATAGGACACAAAGTATTAGTCCATTGTGCCATTGA
Organism: uncultured Treponema sp.; assembly: GCA_963543085.1. Lineage (GTDB taxonomy): Bacteria > Spirochaetota > Spirochaetia > Treponematales > Treponemataceae > Treponema_B. The sequence goes on from CAUUAF010000102.1 coordinate 307, forward strand.
TGTTATGCAACTAAGAATAACATTAGAAAGTAGACTAAACATAAAAACCAGAGGTGCTGAACCTACTATATTATCAAAGTCTAAAGCCACTATTGAACTTTTGTTTGAAAGCAACAAAATTGCAGAAAAACTAAAGCATAGCTATCTAACAACAGGTCACATGATCTTAGCAATGATAGCAAATCCCAATACGTTTTTGCATGTCTATATTGGAGATAATAATATAGACATGATGCAACTTGAACAGGTATGCCGTCTTTTTTATAACAAAGAAATTAAAAACAAAGGAAAAGAAATACCATTGTCTTCAAAGAAGACTAAAATTGCTAATTTAGCTTATGATTTAACAAGCAAAGTTGCTTCTTCAACAGAGCCTATTATAGGGCGTGAAAAAGAAATTACTAGATTAATTCAAATATTATCAAGAAAAAACAAAAATAATCCAATGCTTTTAGGAAATCCTGGAGTTGGAAAAACTGCAATTGTTGAAGGTTTAGCACGTGCAATTGTAGAAGACCGTGTACCTCATGTTCTTAAAGGCAAAAGAATTTTTGTTTTAGACTTAGCCTCTTTGGTGGCAGGCACTCAGTTAAGGGGACAATTTGAAGCACGACTAAAAAAAATAATTAAAAAAGTTTCAAAAGAAAAAAACATAATATTGTTTATAGATGAGATTCACACTCTTATAGGAGCAGGCTCTTCTGCAGGTTCTCTTGATGCTGCCAATATACTAAAACCTGCACTAGCAAGAGGTGACGTCCATTGTATAGGAGCAACTACCCTACAAGATTACAAAAAATACTTTGAAAAGGATGCTTCTTTGGTGAGACGTTTTCAACAAGTGATTGTGAAAGAACCTAAAGAAGATGAAGTTCTAAACATTATTTTAGGGCTCAAAGAAACTTATGAAAACTATCATAACGTAACTTATACTGAAGTAGCTTTACAACAAATCGTAAAATTGTCAGCACGTTATATACATGATAGAGCCTTTCCCGACAAAGCAATTGACGTTTTAGACGAAGTGGGGGCAATGAAGCGTACAGAAAATGAAAAGATGCCAAGTGAACTTTGGGCAATTGAGAAGAGAATAGAAAAACTACAATTTGATAAGGCTAGGTTGCTTGAATTTCAAGACTATGAAGAAGCTATTGTCCTTAGAGATGAAGTAAATGAATTAAAACATACACTTACCAAAATAAAAAGTAATTGGGAAAATCCAGATAATGTTGAAACTCTCACTGTTGATGAAAAAGATGTTGCAAAAACAGTCGCAATAATGACAGGAATCCCTTCAGATCGTATGACAGAAAGTGATATGAAACGTATGAAAGTGTTGGATAAAATCTTAAAAGAAAAAGTAGTTGGTCAAAATGAAGCTATAGATTTGATTTCTTCTTGCATACGTCGCTCTCGTGCAGGAATTTCCTCTAAAGATCGACCAATAGGCTCTTTTCTATTTTTAGGACCTACAGGTGTTGGTAAGACCCTTTTAGCAAAAACACTTTCTGAATATTTATTTGGTTCTTCACATAATTTAATTCGCATAGACATGACTGATTATATGGAAAAGCATTCTGTTTCAAAATTAATAGGTTCTCCTCCTGGCTATGTTGGTTTTGAAAATGGTGGAGTGCTCACAGAAAAAGTAAAAAGAGAGCCTTATTGTGTTCTTTTATTGGATGAAATAGAAAAAGCACATCAAGATGTCTTTAATATTTTATTGCAAGTTTTAGAAGAAGGTGAATTGCAAGATAGTTCTGGCTATACAGTTAATTTTAGAAACACAATTATTATTATGACTAGCAATGCAGGTTCAAGGTCTATTCTTAAAGATTCTATCCCTGGTTTTAGTCTTGGGAACGACGGTGTTATGGCATATACCGATATAAAAGCGAATGCACTTTCTGAAATTAAGCGTTTCTTATCTCCAGAATTTATTAATAGGCTTGATGACATGGTGGTTTTTGCCCCCCTTACTAAAGAATCTATAGAAAAGATTTTGTCGTTAGAACTTAAAAAACTTGAACGAAGATTAAAAGAAAAGGATTTAAGCATTTCATTAACAGAAAATGCTGTTTCCTATTTCGTTAAAAAAGGTTACGAGCCAAGCTATGGGGCTAGACCTATGAGACGCCTAATTCAAACAGAAATAGAAGAACATCTTGCAATGATGATTATTGAAGAAAAAATATTACCAAATTCCTTTGTAGCTGTGGATTTAGAAGAAGGGAAAATAGTTTTAAGAATTGAAAATACTGACAAAGAAGAGAGGCTTCAAATACCCTCTTCTGATTTTACAAAAATAAATTGTTAATAAAAAAGGCATCCTTATTATTTTAAGGATGCCCTTTGAGACGTAAGCTTTATTTCATTTTGGTCACTTTCTCACTTATCTTAATCAGTAGTTCAATCCCCTTCTCTATCGATTTTGTAGGCACAATTTCGAAGCGTCCATGGAAGTTGTAACCACCTGCAAAGATGTTTGGACAAGGAAGCCCCATAAACGAAAGGCGAGCACCATCCGTGCCTCCTCTAATAGGCTTCACAATAGGTTTAATTCCAATCTCTTCCATAGATGTTTTTGCAAGTTCTATAATTTCCATGCAAGGAGCAATCTTGTCTTTCATGTTGTAGTAATAGTCTTTCATATCCATTTTGACTATGTTTCCATACTTAACATTCAAAAAATCAACAGCTTTTTCCAGCATCTGTTTTTTGTGATTAAATTTTTCCATAAAGTGATCTCGAATTATATAGTTCATTTTTGTTTCATCCACACTTCCCTGTAATGATGAAAGGTGAATAAAACCTTCATACTTTTCTGTAAACTCAGGCTTTTGTTCTTTTGGAAGCATTGCTTCGAGTTCCATTGCAACAGCCAAGGAGTTAACCATAACATTTTTAGCAGAACCTGGATGAACATTCTTTCCTTGTATGGTAATTTTTGCCCCTGCTGCGTTAAAGTTTTCGTATTCCAATTCTCCCAATGGTCCACCATCAATTGTATATGCAAAATCTGCTCCAAACTTTTTAACATCAAAAAGATCTGCACCACGCCCAATCTCTTCATCAGGAGTAAAACCTATCTTTATATCTCCATGCTTAATTTCAGGATGAGCTATAAGATATTCAATAGCTCCCATAATAATAGTTATTCCTGACTTATCATCAGCTCCCAAAAGAGTAGTTCCATCTGTTGTAACCACTTCTTGACCAACCAAATCATTCAAAAATGGAAACTCTTTTACAGTCATTGAATACTCATCATTCAATTTGATATCCCCACCTTTGTAGACAAACACATGAGGATTAACACATTTCCCATCTAAGTCTGGAGCTGTGTCCATGTGAGCAATAAAACCTATTGTCTTCTTGCATTCTGGGCAGTTTCCCTTTAAGCATGAATAAACATAGCCATGCTCATCTTGTTCTGCCTCAAGTCCAAAACTTTTAAGTTCTTCTACAAGTGCTTTTCCCAACACCAATTGTCCTGGCGTGGAAGGACAACACTCATTTTCTTCATTTGATTTCGTATCAAATGCTATATATCTTTTAAATCTCTCTAGTGCTTTCATAAAAGCCCTCCTTAATACATAAATATCCTATAATTTAGATAAATAGTAAAGACAGATATATTTAGAAAATTATCATTTCTTTCACAATATAATATCTTGAAAAATCACAATATAATTTGTAGATTATAATGCGAAATTAACTATATCTTACGTAAACTTTCAGGAGGCTAGATATGGAATGGCTAAACAAAAAGGATTCTTTTTTTATTAAGGATGTGAGAAACTTGCAAGGTAATTTTTTGCCTTTAATATTAAAACTTGCAACAGATACAAAAAAGGGAGAAGGATTTTGTATAGTTCAATCTTTTGAACCTATTCCCTTGTATTCAACTCTTTCAGAGCTGGGGTATGAACACCATACAGAAAAAGTTTCTGACACAGAATGGAGAGCATACTTTTATAGAAAAGAAGCTCTCGAGTCTTCTTCAGTTAATGGCATGGATATGCCGTTAAAACCTACAGCGATGCTTAATTTTAATAAAATTGATGCAAAACTGGCAAACATAATTGTGAACTTTTGGCACTTAATATGGCAAGATGAAGATGCCGTGTTAGACATGAAAATTAGACTTCTCCTTTCTCTAGCAAATGGTGTTGGAGCTGGTAGAATGAGACAAGCAACAAGAGAATTTATTAAAGCTTATTCTCTTGGAGTAAGCATAAAAGAATTTGATGAAGTTTTTTCTATGTTTGTGTGGAATCAGGGAGCAGGATATTTTGCTTCTGAAATTGGACCTTCAACATTGTTTGCAGCCTATTCTTATGCGAAGAGTGAAGAAGAGAAAGGAAACTCAAAGGAAGCTATACTCAAAGGTTTGATTGAAAAATTTGGAGAGAAAAACCCTGAAGTTAGCACAATGTTTAGAACTGGACACTAAAGACATAATAGTTAATCTTATTTGAATCAGCATTTCTTAAGATTATTCAGTGTAACTGTTATTTGCTTGCACGGCTTTTATGTATGTGATATTGGAGATTTATGTTAAAATCAAAACTATCAATTGACAATAGAATGATAAGTACTACACTCTGCTATTATATCTAAGGGATTTTGAGTCCTTTAGAATGGGCTATAACCTCTACGTTTTTAAGGAGTTTGTTATGAAAAAAATTATCGGACTACTATTATTTGCAATAGTACCTAGTTTAATGTTTTCTGAAGTTGTGTTTATGCCTCGTGTTGGTCTTGATGTGTTCAAAGGAATAAAAAGTGAAGCATTAGACAACATGATGGTAAAATGGATTAATAAGGCATTACAAAATGGTAAGGACTCAAATGAGTCTGTAATAGAATTCACAAAAGATAACTTACCACATTCAAAGCCTCTAATCACAATGATGACATTCGGTTTTGATATGCAATTTATTTCTCATGGTAATGGTTTTACATTCTTTTGGAATAATGAATTTGCCTATGCTGCAGGTTTTCAAGCTTATCAAAAGTTTGATTTTTTGAAAAAGTTTACTCCAATCAATCCTAGTGCGGATGACATAGTTAGCAACGAAAACGTAAATACGTATGAAAAACAAAAAGTGATGATGCTTTCAACAGAACTTTTGTTTGGTGGAACATTTAGGAGAGAGAGTGCACTTAATATCAATTTTGGTTTGGGCTTGAGAGCTTCTGTGACACCTCAAACACTCAAGTTGATCAAGAATTTGTTCAGTAATGAGTTTCCAGAAGAAAATACCGTTCTTGCGGTTCTTCCTGCAGTTGGAGGAACGTTCGGAATTGCTTACTATTTTAATGAAGTAGTCGGTATTTCTGCCTCTGTTAGCGACTTTGTTTCTTTTGGTGCATTTGTTTCAGGCAAAGCTGAAAGAGATTCGAATACAGGGAAATTCCAAAGGGCAACAGCTTTCGCTTCTTTAGGTCTTAGCAATAGTTTTGCCATGAGACTTGGTTTGAATTTGCGTGTTAACGGAGTTAGAAATTAATAACTTATTTTTGTAGTTTTTTGAGAGAGAGTTGAAGGTTGTTTCACTCTCTCTTGTTTTTTTTTAAAACTTGTAATACAATCTCCTCCATTAGGTGAGGGATTATGCCAACTTAGCTCACCTGGCAGAGCAGCACCCTCGTAACGTGCAGGTACTCGGTTCAAGTCCGAGAGTTGGCTTTTTTATGGAAGTTGATGGGGTCTGGTGGCTCTCGCGGTCTTCAAAACCGTTGGTTGCTTAAATTAGCAATGGCAGGTTCGATTCCTGCCTCTTCCGTATTTTTCTTTTATTTTTTCTTCACCTTTTCTTATACTTTAAATACCAACCCAATTTTTATAATTCTTAGGGGGATTAATTTGAAAAATCTTTCATCTCTTCCACAAGTTGAAAAACTTCTTA
>CAUUAF010000103.1:0-6125 GCA_963543085.1 uncultured Treponema sp.
GTAAAAAAGAAGCAGAAATTAAGCTATTGCAAGAACTAGAACGCTTAGAGAAAGAAAAAGCCACTATACTTGAAAATAGTTAGGATTTTGTTCTTGTGAGTTTTTTTGAAAAAGCCCTGTTAGGATTTGGCTTTAACCAAATCCTAACATTGGGAATGCTTATTAAGCCTGTTTAACCATACATTACATAAATTGCTATTAGCAATTTATGTAATGTGATAATTTACTACAAATAAAGATTAGCCTTTTGCAAAGACAAACCTAAAGATCCTCTATTTCAAGAGTATATTCTTTAGTAGGTGTTGTAGTCTGAGTTTTATCCGCAAAATATTTGATTGTAAGGCTTATCTTTTCTTTGTCTTTTACTTCAAGATTATTGTAAATGAAAGATAATTCATTTCTAGCATTTTCATCAATTGAAACAACCTTTTCTTCACTTCCTTGAAATACTTTTATGCTTCTATTTGTGTTTCCTGCTGTTTCATTTTGTAAAAGATATAGGTCAATCACAAGCCGTTTATATCCTGAAATATTCATATCAGCTTTGCAAATCCACTTATTTTCATTTGGTAATTGTACACACTGATGACCTCTCACATACATTCCTTTAATAATTTCATCATGAAGAAATACAACCATCTTTAAAGGATTGCAAGATGAACCATTCAAAGTTATAGGGAGAGAATATTCTTTTTTAGATATTGAGTTATCCATTAAAGAAGTAACATCAAGAGCAAAAATATAGCTTGTTGATGTTTCTCCGTGAGTTTTCTTGCTCTGGTTAAAATCAGATACTGTAGTTATTCCAAGATTTTTATATGTTTTAACATATAGGTAAATCTTATTGTTTTTTACTTGATTTTTGTCAAAGCTAAGGTAATAAGTGCCTTCGTTATTTCCAACTGATACTCTTTGATGTTCATCTTCACTTTGTTTATAGTCAAACTTAATCTCCCTAATGAGTGGAGCTTTGTGAAAAGCTTGATAATATGAATCTTGATAAAGGCGTGTTTTTGTCGTGTCTTCTCCTATTATCTTATAAGAGAACCTTGTTTTGTCTTCTGGCAAATCAAGCAAGCATTCAAACCAGCCATCATCTTTTTTTTCAAATTGTTTTTCTTCTGGCGTAACTAAGGCAACTGTTGCTTTTGGGTTTTTTGGTAAAACTCGAATTAACCCTTTTGTTGCAAGAGGATATTCATCTGGAAGTTTTGCGTTGCTATCGTCTTGATATACCAATTCTTGTTTTCCAGTAACATCGGAGGCTTTTACCTTGTCTCTAAAAACTTCTGTAATGTAAAAGGTTTTTACTGTATCTTTTTCCAAAAGTAGGTATAAGTATTGAATTCCATAATTTAATTCTTGATTTTCTATTGCATAAGCTTTTTTTGTGATTGTTTCAGAGTCATCGATATAAGAAACATTCTTTTCATGTGCCTCTTGCCATGAAGAAATACTATTCGGTTCAGTTAGATTTGTAGAAAAAGCATATTTCACTTTTGAAACTTCTTCTCTAGGAGAGGCAAAAAGATGAGCCTTTTCGGCTCTATCTTCAGCACTAAAATTTGTTTTTGCCATGTAATAGGATTTTTCAACATTAAATTTAAAACTGTTATGAACTTTGCTTGCAATTTTATTTTTTGTTTTTCCATCTACAAAAATAAGGCTATCCAGCTCATTCACTGCATAATGCACAATGTTAACTTTATATTCTTTTTTATAAGAACGAGATGGATTTTCAAATTCAATTTTTAGTTCTTTAGTTTCTCCCACTTTTAGAGCTACATCCTTTTTAAGTGTCCAAGCAGCATTTTCGCCCCATGCAGTTTGCTCAAAGTCAGTTTTAGGATAAGAAGTGCCATCAAATTTTATTGTATATTCTGAAGTGTCATAATACCAAGTGGCAGGCATTTCAACTTCAACTTTAGTGCTAGCTTGTCCTGCTACAATAATACTTTCACTTCCTTTTTCTAAGTTTTCAAAAGCTTTTTGTGTTGCATACCAGTTGCCATGAATGACAATCCTACTAATAGGCTCATATTTTGGTTCTTTATAACCTACAATTGCTTTTATAACATGGGGTGGCAGGTCATCATTTTCTCTGTATGTTATAACAAGATTGTTGTCTCCTTTTTCGAGATCAATATTAGCATCGATTAAGCTTAAAAGAGGGCTAGCTATATTTGATGTGACAGTGTCATTTGTTGTGAGGTTTTTAACTTCTAACTTTGGATTTGAAGGTGTTCCTGTATATTTTACTGTAATCTTAATTCTTCCTTCTCTAGCATCTCCTACTTTTGTACTTCCATCAGATTTTATATCTTTTATATAAGGAGCTTTGTCATAATAATAATCTTTTGCAACTTTATAATATGGATCAGATGGATTTATATCTTTTCCTGTAAAGGTTAATTGCTTAATAACAACTCTTTTTAGCTTGAAATTATAGTTTCTAGCTTCTTTCCCAGTAGCTGATATATTTATTTTTACCTCTATTCCTTCAAAAGTAATATTTGAAACTTTTGCAGTTGCAACCTTTCCTATAGGGACCGCAGTGTTTCCATTTAGTGTTGCCTGTAAACCTTCATAATTATCAACAAAAGTGATTTTAACAATGCCTTCGTCTTTATCTACTTCTGTTGTAGCGTTTTCTGGGCATAGTTTTCCTTCAAAGCTAACATTTTCAATACCAATTTCATTTTGTTTTAATTTTTTTATAACGAATTTGTATAAAAAGTTTTTTTTGCCTTCAGCTGTGGCTTCAATCTTAACTTCTGTTCCTTCTTCTTTAATATTTGAAATATTTTTGGAAGCTATTTTTCCAGAAAGAGTTACATTTTCATTATTAATTTTGACATTTAGGTTTGCGTATGCTTCCTTGAATTCTATAGAAACAACTCCTGTGTCTTTGTTTGTATCTATTTTTGCTTCTTTTGCACATAGCTTTCCATCAAATGTGATTCTTTCAATAAGTATATCCCCTAGTCCTTTATCTTCTTCATCTATTATATTTTGAGATGTAGAATTGTTAGGACATGCCATAAATAGGATGGCAAACAATCCCATTCCTGCTAGGATGGGAATAGTTTTCAGTAGTTTTTTCATTTCATAAACTCCTAAATAAAATATTGATTTAAGGTGTGTTAAAAACATCTATATAAACAAAAAATGTTATAATAAAAGCTTTTATACCTCACCTTTAACATATTGTACAATCAAAATATTCATTTTGCAACAAACCTATAAATGCAATATATAAGGAAGAAAAAATTGAGATAGCTAAAAGATTAAACATATTGTTTATTCCTTTTCTTAAAAATGTTATGAGTTGAATATATGATAGTTTTTTATTAATATCATATTCATTATGAGTAATGAAAAAGTTTTAATTGTGGATTTTGGTGGTCAATACACAATGCTCATTGCAAAGCAAGTGAGAGAGCTATATGTGTACTCTGAGGTTGTTCCTCTTTCCAAATGCATGGAAAAAATAAAAGCTGAAAAACCTATAGGTATTATTTTTTCTGGTGGACCTAATAGTGTTTATGAAAAAGAAGCTCCTTTGCCACCATTAGAAATATTCAATCTAGGTATTCCAATTTTAGGAATATGTTATGGGATGCAGGCTATTGCACAGGTTTTAGGTGGAAAAGTTGAGAAAAATGAAGTGCAAGAAACTGGAGAGTGTCCTGTTTATTTTGATACGAATGCTGAGATTTTTTCTACAGTTCAAGATGGTGTGGATATTCTTTTGATGAATCATATTGATTGTGTTACTAAATTACCAGAAGGTTTTAAGAATATTGCACATAGTAACGATACAAAGATTGCTGCAATGATGAATGAAGAAAAAAAGATATATGGCGTACAATTTCATCCAGAAGTTGTTTTAGGGCATAAGCATGAAGATACATTAAGGAATTTCTTATATAAGATATGCAGTGCAGAGAAAACATGGAAAAAAAGTAGCTTTATTTCAGAAGCAATTGCTGAGATAAAAGAAAAAGTAAAAAATCAAAAAGTACTCTTAGCTCTTTCTGGTGGTGTTGATTCTTCTGTACTAGCCTATCTTTTGAGCAAGGCTATAGGTGATTCTCTTACTTGTGTGTTTGTTGATACAGGTCTTATGAGGAAAGGTGAGGGAGAAGAAATAAAGAAAAGATTTGAAGTCCTTCCTATGAGATTCATTTATATTGATGCAAAAAATAAGTTTTTAGAAAGTCTTAAAGGTGTTGAAGAGCCTGAGGAAAAGCGTAAGAAGATAGGGGAGACCTTTATAAGAGTTTTTGAAGAAAGTGCAGAAGAAATTGGTGAAGTAGACTTTTTAGCACAAGGCACAATATATCCTGATGTTATAGAAAGTGGTGCTTCTGGCTCATCTAAAGTGATTAAAAGTCATCATAATGTTGGAGGCTTACCTAAAGACATGAAATTTAAGGGCATAATAGAACCACTGAGGTGTCTTTTTAAGGATGAAGTTAGGGCAATTGGTTCTGAGTTGGGTGTTCCTTCAAGTATTGTCTATCGTCAGCCTTTCCCAGGGCCTGGTCTTGCAATTAGGATTATAGGAGAAGTTACTGAAGAAAAACTAAAAATATTGAAAGAAGCAGATGCTATATGGACAGAAGTTATTGAAGACAAGATGGATAAAAGAGAACTAGATAGAAAGCGTATAAGTCAATATTTTGCTGTTCTTACAAACACTAAAACAGTTGGTGTTACAGGAGATTTTAGAACATATAGCTATGTGCTTGCATTAAGAGCTGTGTTCACAAATGATTTTATGACTGCTGACGCAATATATTTGCCAATGAAATTGTTGGATGAAGCTTCTAGTCGAATATTAGCAGAAGTAAAAGGAATCAATCGTGTTGTCTATGATATAACCTCAAAGCCTCCTGCAACAATTGAGTGGGAATGATAGAAGCGAATATGTTGCTGCATAAAACTGTTGAAAACAGGGCTTTTGGGCTGTTTTAAAGCGTGAAAAATGATTCGTTGATACTATCTTGATACTAAAAAGCTGAAAAGCATGTTCCAAAGGGGGCGTTGAATTTAGATAAATTGTTTATGAAAGTCTTCAATTGTTTTTGGGCTTTTATGGAAATAGGGATTGGTAAGGTTTAATTTGTGGGGTTGTGCGCTTATGGATACTTTTAGTAATACTCTGTATTCAAGTTTAATTGAAGCGCTGATGAATGATACTCAATATATAAAAAGTTCTAATAGAGGAAAATTGGTAGGTCTCAGAAATTATGCAGAGGTTTTAGTTAGAAAAATTTTAAATATTGGAAATAATCAAAAATTAATGCTGGGGCAAATTAGAATAGATTCAGACAATCTAGCTGTGGTGAAGAGTTTGAACAATCTGGGCAAAGAACTAAGCGATGAATTGATTAGAATAACAAAAAATATAAATGTACTTTGTAGAGAGGGGGCACATACTCAGCATGTAGACGAATTTTCAAATGAAGAGGTTGAAAGCGTTGAGGATGCAATTTTAGAGTTGTATGCCCTAATGTTTATTAGACATTTCTAAAATATAAAAATAAGTATTTATTCAGATCCTCGAGTGTTACGTCTGTTTTCATTATTACCACCTGTTATTAGGTATAAAACGTGGAATTATTTGTTTCAAAGAGATAAAAATAATATACAAATTGTTGATAAATTGTGCCTATCTATTATTAAGCTTTATGACAAAAAGACGGCTTATAAATGGCTAGAGGATAATAGCGAAATAATAAAAGCAATTCCATATCCAAATGCAGACGATATTGAACGTTATAAAATAATTAACACCTTTAAAATTTCCCCAGAAGAATACGTAGTAGCAGTAAGTTTGGATTTTGATAATTATGATAATATGTATGATTTGTTATGTACCAAAATTTGTGATAATCGAACGTCAATGAATGAATCGGGAAAGATGTATAAAAATTTTGAGGAAGCGAAAGAGTATTATCACAAAGAGGTAAAAAAATATAGTGATATTTCAGATAAAGAATTCCTAGATTTAATGGAATTTGTGACCCTGTCAGGAAAATTGTGTAAATGAATATGTACGTACTAGCAGATTGGAACCCGTTTGTCAAATATTATGGCAAATTGATTTACCGCTAATG
>CAUUAF010000104.1:0-6118 GCA_963543085.1 uncultured Treponema sp.
CCAGTCACATCAACAATATAAATGTCCTTACTTTTTCTAATTTTTAATTCCATATACGCTAAAATCTCCTCATATTCTTGAGTTCATTATTTGATTTTTAGAACCAATAATGTTTGATCATCATGCAATGAAGTACCAGATGTAAACCCCTCAATCAAATTACAACACTCGCACACGATACTACTTGCATCCCCTAAACTTTTTTCTGCTATGAGCTTTGCTAAAGAATTCACATCAAAACAAGCTCCATCCTTGTCCAACATATTCGAAATTCCATCAGTATAAAGAGCAACAATATCCCCTTTGGAAAGCTTAAATGTCAAACTCTTATACTTAGATTTTAAATCAACTCCAATAGGATCTGTCTTATGATGAAAGACTTCCACCTCATCTTCTTTTGCCTTATACAATATCATCGACTGACTTCCCGCAGCAATAAACTCAAGAGTAGAAGTTTCTGGATAATAGCATAAAAGAGAGATTGTCGCAAAGTGATCTATTCCTATTTTTTCAGTAATACCTTTATTTAACCAGTCAATAATTAAATCTATTTTTTCATTTGTGTTAGTGATAAGATGTAAGATAGCTCTTATCATAATCATAACAATGCTAGACTGAATACCTTTCCCTGCAACATCAGCGACTACAGCAAAAATACGATCTTTATGAAACTGAATTATATCGTAATAATCACTACAAACATCATGGTGCTTTCTAAAATGTACATCTACATCAAGACTAGGAATAGTCTTAAGTTTTTTAGGCAAAATTATCTGCCTAAGCTCTTGGGCCATGTTGGTAGTATTATTCAATATGCTTGCCTCATCATAATCTCGTTGAATTATAACTAAGCTAAGAATTGAAGAAATATAACCCGATAGGCTAGTAATATTTCTGAACTCATCTTCGGTAAAACCATCTTTATTTGCGTTACGAGAAATAGCAAAGATACCAGAAACACTATTATTGGTAAACAAAGGCAACACAATAATAGAACCAAGTTTAAGAAAATCTTCTTCACCATTTTGGTAGACTATTCCATCATCCGTGTAAGAACTTATATAATAAGGACGAGCATCTTCTGCAACCTTTCCAAAAACCGTCTCCCCTACATTGCATTCAAAATACTTAAAATTAGTCCTTACAATATCTTCCCTGTGTGGCACATCATCTGGAAGTTTATAAGGTGGAGGAAATTGTCCCACGTATGCTTTGCATGCCAAATTATCATCAAAAGCGTCAGCACTAAAAAACACAGCTCCGTCGGCTTGAAAAAGCTCTAACACCGTTTTAAACATAAATGGAAGAAGTTCTGACTCAAAACTCTTCTCTTTGGCAAAAACATGCACCATTTCCTCAAACCACTGTTGTGGCACTTGAAACAATTTTTCCATAATCTCAAGTTGAAAATTAGGTCTTTCATTTAGCCTTTTTATTTCAGATACAAACTCTGCTTCTCTAGCTGTTATCGAGCTGTGTTCAATACTAAAAGAAGAAGCACCACGAATTAAACATGCAATTAAAGACACTACAAAAACAATGAGACCGAGAAATAAGAGAAAAAGACTACCAAATATTACAAATATTAGAGAAACAAAATCCAATAAGATGATCGAAAGCATAAGCCCAACCATCATTTTAGAATAATAACTACTATACTTAATCTTAGACGCTGTAACCCAAAGCATTATAATCGAAATGAGAGAAAATACTAAAAATGCAACATAAAAGGCAGTATCTAAAACTGACACAAAAAGTTCCTCTAATCCTACACTAAATTTTAACACTTAGAATAAAAAAAATCAACCGTAAAAGAGCCTTCTTAAAAAGCCCTACACTTTCTAGCATTGACCACCTATATTTTATCTATAAACATTGAACATTTTCCAGATGGAATAGGAAGTGTTTTCTTCTTTTTATTTATAATATTTATGGTAAAGTAATAAAGTTTTTCACTTTCCATGTGTATTTCCCATCCTCTCTGACTTTTTGACGCTATTATTGTGATAAAATTACGCTTTAAACTCAGATTTTCAATCCCCATAAACTCCAAAAATGGTATTGTCCAATCAACAGTCTTTTTGGGTAAACTTATAAGGAGTCCTATAATATTTTCAATCATAAGAGTAATCGTAGAAAGACCTATAGTCAAAACATATTGCTTACGTGGAAAATCATCTTTTCCAGTCCATGTTGATTTTCCATCTTTTGATGGTAAATAAGATTCCCATAACATACCTGTTTCTTTCGAATTTTCATTGGTTGTCATAGTAACAAGAACAGAATAAAGATGTCTCATAGTATATTCTCTAGCTAATTCCCATTTTTCATATCTTTCCAATCCTTTAATTACAACAAAATTAAGTATTGGAAAAACTCCACCTCTATAACCTTCCCCCATCTCACTATACTCTTTTTCAGAGACTGCTAAGCTTGGAAAAGGATGCTCTGTTCCAAAGCCATTAGGATCTTCCAAATGAGCTATCAAACTATTTGCTTTATCAACATTTGGTATTTCTGCAAGTAAAGCCCAAAAAGCTGCAATAGTTTTTTTCTTTATCTGTTGCTTATTATCATCTAAATCATAATAAAAACAATCATCAGCATTCCACATCATGTCACTAATTCTGGTTTTTATTGTGAAATATGTTCTTTTGTATTGAAACATAATCTCTTTATCATTAAGAATATCACCCAATGCAGATAAGTAAAGAACATTTATAGCCATACAAGCATTAAAATCAATTAGATAGCTGGCACCTTCCCTGGGAGTATTACCCATATTACAAGCTGACACAGGAGTCTTATAAAGCCCATTCTCACTTTTAAAATGCTCTTCTATCCATTTAGTATGTTTTAATAAGACTGGCAGAACTTCCTTTACCCTTTTTTTGTTGCCTGTTTTATGATATATGTTGAACTCAGCCCATGAAAAAAGGGGCATCGTGAGTCCTTCAGGATTATCCAATGTAAGAATTGGAGCATTTGTTTCGAGATTATACCTAGATCTTATAGCACCATCTTCTTCTTGAAGCGAATAAAAGTAGTCAAGACCTGTGCATGAATTATAATTCTTATTAGAATACACTAAAAAGAATGTAGAAAACACAGTTTCATACTGGTCAATTATGTTCTCTGATGGATAAACAAAAAAGCCATCATTCGCACTTTTTCCGCCATATTGATACCAATAATCCTCGATTAAAGCCCATGTTTTGTCATACATGTCAACAAAATCTTGATCATAAAAATGTATCTTTGGAAAATCTTTCTTATTCACAAAAACTCCTATATGCTATCATACATAGGTTTTTACTCACATAAAACATTTATTGAGCCTGATAGGTTTCCTCATCTTAAATATTTTTCTATAACAGCATCACCTTGTTTCTTAAAATCATAAAACTGATCTCTGCTAAAAACCTTAGAAGCATCAACATTAGAAATAATATTTTTAATCTTCAACACATTATAGCACGCATCATCAAGCCTTTTTAAAAATCCCTTATCTTTTTTTGCTCTTTCTACAATAGAAAATATTATTTTTTCGACATGTCTTTCACTACACATAACCATATCTGCTCCAGCTTCTAACGCTGATACAGCATTGTCGGCAGATGAACCTCTCATTTTCAATGCTTTCATAGCAATATCATCTGTCAAAACGATAGAAGAAAAGTTTAACTTATCTCTCAAAACATCATTTATTCCAATTTTCGAAAGGCAAAAAGGTTTATCATCAATGATAGAAAATTCAACATGAGAAAGAAGCACTGCAATAGCTGAATGTTTCTTTTCTATCACTTTCTTAAAGGGTAATAAATACTTCTCATCAAACTCTTCTTCTGAGCATGCAATACTAGAAGCCTTTCCATGAGGATCTATATTCCCATTACCGGGAAAATGTTTCATACTACAAAGAACTCCTGCCCTATTCATTCCTCGTATAAAAGCATTAGAAAAGTCTACAACAATATCAGGAGAATAAGAAAAAGTTCTATTCCCTAATACTTCTTCATTTTCTTCAGTACCAATTTCTAATATGGGAGCAAGGTTAAAATTAATCCCTAGTAACTTCATCTGCATGGCTAAAAAATAAGACGCTTGTTCTACTTCTTTTGTTGTCATCTTAGATGCCATATCCCTTGCAGATGGAAGAATTGTCGTCAATAGTGAAGTTCTAAAAACGCGCCCACCCTCATTGTCAACAGCAATTAACGGCGGAATAAAGGTTGTACTATTTTCAGTTGAAGTTGTTTTAATAGAATCTAATATGAGAGAAGTATATTTTTTTGTATCTTCAGGAGTTGAAGCTAGATTTTGTTTGAATAAAATAATTGCTCCTGGAACACCATGTGAAAACTCTTTTTTTATGTATTCAGCGACTTGACCACCAGATGGAACATTCAACATCATCACCTGATAAGCCTTTTCTTCTATTGTCATTTTAGAAAGATCAAAGCCATCAGCAAATATAAATGATATATTTAATGAAAAAATTAAAAGTAAAACTATTCTGTGTTGCATTTTATTTCATAAAGCTTTTGCAAAAAAAGAGTTGCAGTCTGAGCTACATTCAAACTTTCTATGTTTCCACATCCATTAACTTTTACAACGTGAGTAGCTTTTCTTTTCACATACTCACTCACACCAGAAACCTCATTACCTAATACCAAAAGTACTGAATCAGAATAAGAAATAAAATTCGCCATCTTAGAAATATCATGATGGGCTATCATGTCTGTAGCAATAATTATCATCTTTCCCAAGACCTTATTTATAAAATCCCTTATGGAAGAACATAAATAAACACTTACAAACTCCATTCCTCCTTCTGCTACTCTATAAGTTGCAGGTGTAATAAGGGACTGAACTTCATCAATAGGAATAACTATATTTTTGCAACCTAAAAAAGCCATACTTCTTATTATTGCCCCTAGATTATTGCTATTGCCTACATTATCTGTCAAAAGGACATCTTCACTGTTTCTTATCCAATTTTCAATTATATCATCTTCAACAAATGGAAAAAAATCTTCATTTATAATAGCTAGAACACCCTGATGATGTATAGAGTTAGACATTTTTTCCAATTCTTCTTTTTCAACCATCTTATAAAATCTTTTTTGGCTAGCCAAATACTTACATGTTTCCTTAAAACACTTAGCATTCTCTTTTGTAAAAAAAAGACGTAAAATCTTTTCTCTATTGTGCTCGCATAAAGCTTTAACACTGTTTAGTCCTAAAACCTGAGTTTCTCCTTTTTTTCTACTCATAAACTACTCTTTTCCTTATAAAAACAAAACACCAAAAATACCACTTAACACAATAATAAAAACAGGATGAACTTTTTTTAAAACAGTGAGAGATAAAACCAAAAGAAGAACAAAAAAACCAAATGCTTTATAATTCAATATATAAGCTAAAGAATTATGCAATTTAAACAAATCAATTGTTAAGACGCTTGAAATAAAAACCCTATATATCGCAACTCCAATAAGCCCTGCACTTCCCGCTCTCAGCCCATAAAAACATCTTTTAACTATCACATTATTCTGAAAATTGGAAGACACACGAGCTATGATTAAAATAACAACAAATGACGGCAAAACCATTGCCAGAGTAAGACAGACGCTTCCTAACAAACCAAGTGAATTATAACCGACATATGTAGACATATTAACGCCGATAGGACCTGGTGTCGATTCTGAAACAGCGACGAAGGAATAAAAACTCGCCTCATCAATGTAGGCAGGAACAAGCTCTTGGTGCATTAAAGTAATAGCAGCAAGCCCCCCCCCTACTGTAAAAAGCCCTACATAAAAGAATATAAAGGAAAGGTGCAAGAGGTTAAAAAAATCAATAATAACAAGCCTCCAAAAAATAACCCTCCAATTCTATCTATAAAGCCTATATTATTCAATAGATTATTCTATAATAATCAAAAGTAAACTCTTAAATTACTACAGCTTTTGTATCTCAGCTTGAGTAAGCCCAGTGGCTTGAGCTATTTTGTCTAAAGGGAATCCCATATCACGAAAGGATTTTGCAAGATAGATATTTCTTTGCTCACTCCCAGTTTGTATTCCTTCTTTTATTCCTTCTTTTATTCCTTCTT
>CAUUAF010000105.1:0-6108 GCA_963543085.1 uncultured Treponema sp.
CTTTAATCAACGTAAAAGATGTAGTTATAGTGGTTTACGATGTTGCAGGCAATAGGCTTGAATATCATCTTCGCATTCGCCCATCAAGCGCAGCAACAACAGAAGATAACGAAATCTCCATAAAAAACATGTCTTTGAAATTTAGAAGATTGCCAACTCCTTCTTATATTTATTCTGTTGAAGAAGATGATATCACTAAAAACTCATCTCATTACACCTCTGATATTTCTTTTGAAGCAAAAAGAGGTGACTCATCAATCAAACTAAAAGGTTTTGAGCTTTACAGAAAATGTGATGAAGAAGGTGGAGATTTTGAGCTTATAAAACATGTTGTATACAAAAGCCCTAAAGAAGAAAAGCACGAAGTAGCTGACACTGACGGAAGATTAGAAGATGGAAAAACATATCAATATAAGGTGGTAGCTTACACTGAAGATAATAAAAAAAGCTTGCTAGTTAACTCAAATACACTTTCAATAAAAGTGCCAAAAAGCACATCCTTATTCTTGGAATACCCGGTGGGTCAAGCTATCACGTCATCTGATACAAAAAATTTAAGTTATGTGTTTAGATTTTCCAATCCTGAGATATTAAGAGATGCAATTGAAATTAATGCAGGTTTTTTAATTTCTGATAGAGCAGGAACTGTTTTGCATGGCTCAAAGTTTAGGTATGTTTTTGATGATGGTGATGGAAAGCCTGAAATCTATTTTGCTAAAAAAAGTGATACAGTGGCAGCAGGCGATAAATATTATTATACAAACTATTCTTTGAAGTTGAGCGATATCACCACTATGAAGCTTGATGAGATTATAAGTGTTGATAAAGAAAAAGGGATTATAAAACTTAAAAGTGATTTTTTCAATCTCATAGAGGTTAATCTTGTAAAAAGAAATAAGATTATATACAAAAAAGGTTTTGCATATTATTGGGATATTGTTGACTACGGAGTTAACGAAAAAATTGATCGTGATGATAAACCTTGCAAGATAATACATAAGCCTAGCCCCAATGTTATTATTATTAGTTCTGTAAATGATGATAACAACGGAAACAATGCATGGAACGGGCGAGCTGAGTTTATTGTGAGGGCTGATTAGAGGTGAAGCTATGAAAAGATTTTATATTTTATTTTTGATTTCTATTCTTGTTTCTTGTTCTAATAATTTGATTCAAGAAAGAAAAGAAAAAGATTTAAGTGAAATGACTCAAGCTGAGAAAGCATTTTTGGGTTATGATGAAGATAAGGTTTACGATTCTTCTATAAACATCAAGGTCAAAGCGTTTAATGATGACGAATTAAATAGTTTTATCACATCACTAAAAAGTTTGAATGTGAAAGAAATAGCTAGAGATTCAGGCTTTAGAGAAGGAGAAATGTTTCTCACAGTGAAAGCATACAATAACTACCCTGAAACATTAAAAAAGATTAGACAAATGAAAGATGTATTTTATGCAGAACCTAATTATAAAATGCAAATAATAGATTCTTTTGATGAGTCCCATTATAGCGTACTAAAACCTTTAGGACTTTTGGAAGGAAATCTTGAAAGTGATCCCATAGGAGAAAAAAAAGAGTATGCCTTAGCCATCACAAAAGCATTAGAAGCATATAAGGAATTTGGGTATGGAAGGCATGAAGTTTGGGCAGGTATTATCGACTCGGGCACTAATGCAAACCATGAAGATTTGATTTATGAAGATGGAAAAAAGGTTGTGCAAATCTTAAAAACAGGTTTTGGAAAAGATGATGAGGTTCCAAGTGGCAATAGTGATACTGATGAAAAAGGAGGGCACGGCACACATTGCACGGGTACTATTTGTGCAGTTGGGAATAATGGAAAAGGCATTGCAGGCGTAGCATGGAAAAATGTTAAACTTGCGTCTTATAAGGCAATACAAAATGGTAGTGGCTCAGACCAAACAATATTCGGCTCATTAAAGAAATTAGTAGATGCTGTTAGAAGTCAAGTTTCTCAAGAAGAACAAGCAACAATACCTGTGAATTTGTCTTTGGGCGGAACTCTTGCTGGCAACTACGCACTTGAACATATAAACTATGCACTTTCTAAAGGCTTTTTGCCTGTAACAGCTAATGGTAATGAAGGACAATTTTTGCCTTCATATCCTGCAGCTTTTCCCGGTGTTTTAGCTATTGGAGCTTCAGGCGGAGAAGATATAAAAGTAGATTTTAGCACATCTGGCTCTTGGCTCAATGTTGTAGCTCCTGGCTTAAATATTATAAGCTTAAAGCATTCTCAAAATGATGATTATCTTTATCTTTCGGGAACTTCTATGGCAACTCCTTTTGTTACAGGGATTATTGCATATTTACTTTCTTTTAATCCAAAATTGACTCCCAATCAAATAATTGCAATTCTGGAAAAAACAGCTGATAAGATTGACGCTAATAATCAAGACCCTCTTGGTAGATATGATGAAAATGGTTTTTCTGCTTGGTATGGTTATGGCAGAGTTAATGTATACGAAGCTGCAAAGATGGTAACAGAAAATAAAGTGCCTCCTAAGGGAGAAGAATATGTTGAAACTGTCTTGCAAATTATAGCTACTTATATCAGCCCTATTCATATTTATGATAAGCATACAGGCGTTTTGGTTACAATGGTCTTAACTTATGGAACTCCGGGACGTGTGGAGGTTAGGGGATTAAGAGCAGGCACTTACAAGGTTGTATATGACGGAAGAACAAAGGAAGTAACTATCGGAAAAGATGAGAATGTCTTTATAAGATTTTAGTTTAAAGGTCTTGCTTTAGACTTATCTTACTTAGGATAACTCTTTTACTGATTATGTTGATAGAAAACTTGTTGTTTTAGGTGTTTACAGCTAATTCCAGTTGTATTGCTGTCAAAGAATTATTTTTATTGATTAGACTATAGTTTTTCTATATATTCTTTGCTTAGTCCGTATATTTTACACACCAGCTCATCTATTTGGTTGTCGAGGGCTTTTATGGCGTTTTCGATAATTGACTTGTCTTGAGGCAAAGCTATAAGGAAGACCTTTTTTAATGTAGTTAGTCTTTTTTGTCCATCTCCTAAAACTTCAAATAGATGGGCTATTGTTTGTGATTTTTAATGTAAACAATCAGGCTCGTAATAAGGGATATACTCGTGGTCTTTCACTTTTTCAAAAAGATGATTAATGCCGTCTTTTAAAGATTTTTCCATTAAGGCAATTACTTCTTTTTCACTTAAAAAAGAGTCATCAAAAGTTTTTATTTTCGAACCTATTTCATGATCGGGTGAATAAGTACGTTTCCCACCTCTCCCACAATCAAACCATGTGCCACCATGAAATATTTCATCAAATTGATACATTAACTTTGTTTTTTCTCGTTCGGTCATTCTTTTACTTACCTAATCTTATTTAATAAATATCTATATGAGTTAGGAAATGCGGAATAAAATACTTTTCCCCGCTTCCAATAACCTCAAAAAAATGAGCTACTGTCTTTGCTTTTATTGTGTTTTCATTCCTATTAATACATTATATTAGGGTCGTAATAAGGTTCATACGGATGATTTTTTACAGCTTCGTATAAATAATCAATACATTTTTCTTTAGGTTTTCTCAATAATTCTTCTTCAGATCTTTTTAATAATTCATCAATTTCATGTTTACTTAAAAACCCAATATAAAACTCTCTATTTGGCATTTTTTCCGCTTGAACAAACTTGTCCACTATATAAATCATTTCCACATCAGGAGGCTCAAGAGTATAAAACCATTCACCAAGAGCAAATTCATAACCAATAGACCCAAAGGTTATAGCAAAATTAGGATACTTATCAAAAAAGTCAGAAAATAAATTCTCATAGAAAGCTTTGTATTCTATATTACTACTATTATACAACTCGTCTAACGGAAGTGTTTCTAAATTAGGATGTGAATCGATAAGTTTTTTATCACACATTAAAACACCTCGTCTAATATCATATTAAAATAACCCCAAGCATTAGGCAAAAAACTTTGCATAGCTTGCATACGTTTAATATTTGAAAAACTTTCAAGCATTTCGGCTACTGCTTCGGCATTGTCTGCATGATTTTTAATATAAACAATTAGGTTTTAAATCTAGTATAATTCTATAGTCTTTCACTTTTTCAAAAAGATGATTAACACCATCGTTGACAGATTTTTCTATTAAATCATTGATTTGTTTTTCTGTTAAGTAATACATATCATAAGATGTTTTTTCGTTTGAGTATGTGGGACGACCACCATTTAATAACCAGTATCCTAACTTACAATCAAACATTTTTTCATATTCTACCGTTTTTGGATTTGATGCCCACATAATATTTCCTTTTTTTTATAAAAACTTAAAAAAATAAGCAAAGCTATAAGGAAAAACGTTTTTTAATGTTTTCAGCCTTTCTTGTCCATCTCCTAAAGCCCTACCTTTTTCGTTATGGAATAGTTTTAACCCTGTCTCTATATACTTTGATTTTATTAATTCGATATTATCTTCGTGATTTTGTTAGTAGAGACAATTAGGATCTAATACAACAGGATGATTTTTTGCTTCTTCATAAAGATAATCAATATCATTTTTTATAGACTTTTCCATTAGTTCAATAATTTCTTCATCCTTTAAAAAATTTAAATCGAGAGCTTTGTCTTCCTTATTCCTCGTTTCATAAAAAAAACCAGTTCCATGTCCCCAAATAAAAACACGTCCAAATTTTTTACTAAACTCATTAGAAACATCAAAAAAAACATCATAATCCATTATTATATATCCTTTATAAACCCAACAAAATAAGCAAAAGAAAATGGAAAGCATGTTTTTAACATTTTTAACCTTTCGCCACCACTACCTACTACCTCAAAAAAGTGAGCTATAGCTTCTGCTTCCAAATGTCCTTTTTGTTGCCAATAAGTTGTTTCATGCCCATATTCAATTACTAGCATATTATCAGTTACACCACCTAATAAATCAGAAACAAAAGAATTAACCGCTTTGTTTTGTTTCAACTCATTTATAACTAACTTATCTAAATCTTTTATGTTTTTTAGGTTGCCCAGCCGCTTATAAAAGTTTAACCCATTTTTTAATTCTTGTACAGATAAGTTTTTGAAGTCTACTGCTTGCTTTCCTAATTTACCTCTATATATTCTATTCACAAAATCTAGTGCGTCTTTTTTTAAGTAGTAGTCTAGCATCTTCATTTTTGTATGTAGCGGTTTTCCATCTTTTGAAAGGTTGTAGTCGAGATAGTGTCCTGCTTCGTGAAGGAAGCCTGTCATATTCGTATTAAAACCCGCTTCTATCGATCGTGGGTCTTTTATAAAAGCATTATAATATATTTTGTTTTCTGTAATATTAAAATGCGGGTTTCTTTCATAATGAATATCTGCAATTAATGGATTTTGACATGAGTTGAGTTTTTTTATTATAAATGGATTAACACGGCTAAAATCTTCTAATAACAAAACTTTTTCATCTTCTTTTGTTTTATTTAGCCATTCAAATTTTTTAAGTGAATAAGATGAGGCTTGTTCAGAAGTGTCCTGCAATAAATCTAGTTTTAATTGTGCTTCTTGCTTTTTCAACCATTCTTCAGTCGGCACATTGCCTAGCTTCATGCCCCCTTCTAATTGCTTTTTGAGTTTTCGGCTCGTGATTGGAGCTATGGTACACATGCACATCACGTGAGGACGGTCGGGTACTTTGTCTATTGGATATATTCCACGTCCTAAACCATAGACATCTTCGTAGGCTATGTCGTTGCAGTCGCATTCATCTTCATACATCTTGAGTCTATTATTTGCTAGTAGCCATTGCACAGCTTCAACGTATGGATTTTCCATATAGTCTTTAATGCTAGTTGTAAAATAGAGCTCTGATAGTTCGTTGCGTGCCACCCTCATTGCAGCAAAAGATGTATCAGGTGGAAAGCGTCCGTTTAATCGTTTCATCATGTTAGGGTATTCTTTGATGGGCTTGCTGTTTCCCATTTTGGCACACTCATCAAGTGCCTTGGCCAGCTTTTTGCAATCCATATTAACACCTGCTTCCACTAGCTTTTTTATTTTCTCTCCTTGACCATTTGATAAGTCCCACACTCTATTAGAAAGCTT
>CAUUAF010000106.1:0-6056 GCA_963543085.1 uncultured Treponema sp.
GTAAAATTGATGAAGCAGAAAGATTTCTTATTTCAGGATATGATTTTTATGGAAAAATTCCCTTTTTCAATTTATGGAAAACTATAATTTTTAATGGAAATTATGATCGAAGAGCTATAACTGATGAATATAACAGAGAAAAAGAAGAATTTAAAGCAAACCAAAAAAAATATTATTTGAATTAAGTTATACTTGGCGTCGTCTTTCAAAAGAACAATTTAAGAATTTAGTTAAAAAAATCCAGCAGGATATGTTAGGGGAAAAATATTTAGAACTTCAAGAAATTTTTCATTATTCACATCAGTTTATAATTTTTTCAAAATGGGGATTAATTCCTGAATCTATTAATGATATAAAAAAACAAGTTGATAAATTACTGTCAAAATATCACTCTGATATAAATCCAATTAAAGATTGGAGAGAATTTGTAATAGATTATGAATATACAGATGAAATCCCAGAATTAAACGATATGAGAGAAAGATTTAAAACATTAAATGATGAATTACTACAAAAAAATATGTTTAATGAATTTAATAATTTTATAAAGAGTACTGATATAGATTCAGATAATTTTATAAAAAGCATATGCTGTAGATTTTATGGTTATCCAATTTTAAGCTATATTGATATTAAAAGCTTTTACAAGAAATTATCTTCATTATCTATATCAAAACAGAGTAGAATTATAGGAGCTTTTGAAGAACGTTATGGAATAATATATGGAAATAAACCTTTTTATAAGGAATATACAAATGATTTTGAAAACTTAAAAAAATTATTAAATTTATATAATAAAAATGATAAAAAGGACACTTTGTACGATCCTCAAGAACTATTAAAAAAAGATATAATAAAAAGAGTTGAAAGACTAATTGAATATTTTCAAGATAATTTGAAAAAATAGATTATTTCTCTATAATATCTATAGAGAAATAAAAACCGAATAAATAGGCTAGTATTGAACTAGTTAAGTAGTATATTTTTTAACAATATCGGAGGTATGTTTCATGCATGCTTTTACTCTTGAGCTTATAAAACTAAAAGATGAAAAATATAGAGTTTTTACTCAAAAATTGATTCCAACAATTCCAATAGAAAACATAATAGGAGTTAGAACTCCAGTTATACGTTCTTTGGCAAAAAAGCTATATAAGGAGCAAGAGGTTTTAAGTTTTTTAGAGGAAGTGCCTCATAAGTATTTAGATGAAAACATGCTTCATGCTTTTTTAATCTGTCAGTTTAAAGAATTTAACAAAAGCCTTCATCTAACAGAAACCTTCCTTCCATACATAGATAATTGGGCTATTTGTGACTCTTTTGATCCTAAGATATTCAAAAAACACCTTGATCTGTTACTTCCAAAAATAAAGCTATGGATTACATCTTCACATACCTACACAGTACGTTATGCAATAGGCTTATTATTGCAGTATTACTTAACAGATTCATTTGATAAAGAATATCTAAATCTTGTAGCAAGCGTTAAAAGTGATGAATATTATATCAAGATGATGATTGCGTGGTTTTTTGCTGAAAGTTTAGTAAAGCAAAAGGATGCTACCTTACCCTTTATTGAGGGTAAGGTGTTAGAAAAATGGACACACAATAAAGCAATTCAAAAGGCAATTGAGTCAAGAAGAATTCCAAAAGATTTTAAGATTTATCTACGAGGTTTAAAAGCTTGAGGCTCTAAAGACATTCCCCTTACAAAGGCATAAGCTTATGCTATGAAGTTTAAGTTATTTTTCTTAAGCTAACTCCACGATTGAGCGACGAAAGAGTTCTGCCTCTTCTTTTAATGGGTCTTTACCTTGCTCTTTAATCGAAGAAGCTACTCTGTTTACCACTTCTATACAACGTTTTCTTTCATAACCCATTTCCACTAAAGCCATAACAATCTCTTCATACTCTGTTTTCATATTTATAGGAGAAGGACTATCTTCAGTGATTGTAAGTTTTCCTTTAAGAGCCAAAGTCATCTTTTGTGCTGTCTTTTTGCCAATACCTGATATAGCTTGTAATCTTGCAATATCACCATTTTCTAGTGCCATCTCTAAGTTATCCGGTGTGATACTAGAAAGAATCTTCATAGCTTGTTTTGGACCTATTCCATCAACCTTTGTTAAATCCAAAAACATGCTACGTTCTTTTATAGAATAAAAACCAAAAAGCTGCATTTGGTCTTCTCTATGCTGTAGCCAAGTGTAAAGCTTTACTTCATCCTCTACATTTAGCTTTTCTAGCGTAAATTGTGTTGCAAATATCTCCCATTCAATGCCATAAGTGTCAATAAAAGCTGAATTAGTTCCCTTACCTCTAAGAACTCCTCTTATACTATTGAACATTTATTTCTCCAATATTTGCCTTTGCAATAGCAGCAGCTAAAGCATCAGCTGCATGATTTGGTGTAGGTTTTTTTGAAAGCCCTAGTAATATTCTTGTTGCTTCTTGCACCTGCTCTTTTGTAGCTTGTGCAATACCTGTTACAGCTTTTTTTATAGTATTTGGGCTATATTCTCCCACATTGACTACATGTTCTGAAAAAAGGGCTAGCATAACAACCCCTCTTGCCTCCGAAACAGACAAAGCACTTGTAACATTTTTTGCAAAATATAAAGTTTCAATGCCTGCTTCGGTTGGTCTATATTCTTTTATTAGAGAAATAACCTCATCATAAATACGCAAAAGACGATAGCCGTGAAGTGAACTAGCTTCTGTAGTAATAGCTCCATAGACTAGCATTTTAAAGCGATTATTACAAAACGAGATGACCCCATAACCAGTATTTGCAAGACCTGGATCTATTCCTATAATAAGTCTTTCTTTCATTCTTTTCTTTTTTTGTCTTTTGGCTTAAACCAATAATTAGGGAAGTGGCTATCATCTTTTTTCAAATCAAAATAATCTTTTAAAGATTCAAGTAATTCTCTCAAAGTATTATGCTGGTAGGTAGCAATATCAAAATCAGGCATTATATTTCTTATTGTACGTCCCAATTCTGCAAGATTAACCCATGCATCTTCTGTCCTATTTGAGTTTTTATATGCTGTGTTCAATAGGCTTATAATAGCTTTCTTATCCACAGAGCCATTTTCAATATCTTCAGAAGAAATCTCATCAAGGTTTTCTATATATTTAAACTCATTACAAGATTTAACCCAAAGAGGTTTTGAATTAGTTTTACCAATTCCTAAAACATAAAGTCCATACTCTCTAAGTCGCAAAGCAAGGCTATAATAATCAGAATCAGTAGAAACAATACACATTGCATTTATATTTTTATTAGAATTCGCAATTTCTATTGCGTCCATAATTATTGCATTATCCGTTGCATTAGGTCCATTTCTGAATTGTTGAATAGGTCTTATAGAAACCTTCTCCAGCCATTCTTTCCAACCTTTCATATTAGATGTAGTCCAGTCTCCATACAATCTCTTGATATGAACATCTCCATCTTTTAATACAGCAGTAAGAATAGACTCTAAGTAAGAAGGTTTTATGTTATCACCATCTATGAATATTGCATATTTCTTTTTCATATTTATTTCTTTATTACAGTTCCAGATTTTCCTTCAATACCATCACGAGCTTTTTCTAGCAATGTAATCAATGCTTGACCTTGAGGATTGCTTTCTACAAAATCAATACCTGCCTCAATTTTAGGTAGCATAGAACCACTAGCAAAGTGTCCTTCTTTAATATATTTTTTTGCTTCATCTATAGTAAGACTAGAAAGCCATTGCTGATTTTCTTTATTAAAATTGATTGCAACCTTTTCAACAGCTGTTAAGATTATTAAGTAGTCAGCCCCTAAAAGCTTTGCTAACGTGCTACTAGCAAAATCCTTATCAATAACAGCAGGAACTCCACAAAGTGCATTGCCATTTTTAATAACAGGAATACCACCCCCACCGCAAGCAATCACCAAATGATGATTTTCAAACAATGTTTTTATACTATCTATCTCTGCAATTCCTATAGGGCGAGGGGAGGCTACTACTTGCCTATAACCACGTCCTGCATCTTCTACAACACTCACGCCTCTTTTTTTTGCTTCTTCTGCTTCCTCTTTTGTCATAAAGCTACCTATAGGCTTTGTTGGGTTTGAAAAAGCAGGATCATTTTTGTCAACTATAACTTGAGTTAAAATAGTTGCAATATTCTTTTTTATGCCTCTATTCTCTAATTCTTCTCTAATGGCACATTCAAGATCAAAACCTATATAACCTTGACTCATAGCAACAGAAACATCCAACTGCGGAATAGAAGCAGTTTTATCATTTTTTTGCCACAATATGAGTGCATTATGAATCATTCCAACTTGAGGTCCATTACCATGAGAAACAATTACCTCATGTCCTTGACTTACCAAATCAGCTATTGCAGATGCTGTTATTTTAACAGCTTTTCTTTGTTCTTCTAAATTCTTTCCTAATGCATTACCGCCTAATGCAATAACAATTTTTTTTCCCATAAAATCTCCTAATTAGATATAAATATCTAAAAAAGTCTTAAAATTATTGTTTTTAACAAAGTAGTAAAAATTAATATCCTAAACCATTAGCTTGAAGATAATTTCTTATTTCTTTAAGCAAAAGAGTAGAGTCACCAGAATCCTCCAAAAGAATAGAACCTGCATCTTCTAAGACAACAGGAACAGTTGCCAAAGTATACCTAACAGAAGACGCTGCACTTTGATTCATATTGGACATACTACTAGGTATAAAACCAGTTTTCGTCGATAATTCATTTTGACCTTCAATGCTTATACAATATTCAACTATTTTAGAAATATAACTACTTTTTAGTGTTGATATATTTTCCTCATTCTGAGTTGGTTGTATAATTGACAAAATAGAAATTGGAAGTCCACTATATGAAGAGTCTTTTGAAACAGGCATATAAGGTATCAAGGAATAAAACTGCTTTATTCCATTTTTTTGATATTCATTCATTGGAGCAAATAAAACGCCTATTTCTTTTAAGTCCATAAACATAGAAATATCACTATGTTTTAATCTAAACCATTCAGGATGAAAAAAACCATTTTTTTGCCATTCAACAATTAATTCAAGGGCAGAATTAAATACTTTCCCCCTGTCCTTTAGGTTATTTATTTTTTTATTTTCTTTAGAATATGCATCTCCTACCATCTGCATAACAGTTGCCACAAAGAAAAGTAGTGTTTCATCATCACCACCAGCACATAAAATTGGATATTTAACACGATTAGAGAGACTTTTCAACATATTTGAAAAACTATCCACATAATAAAAATTTGATTCATCTTGTTTTTTAACAATCAAATTATTAAAAAAGAAATGATATGTATTGAGTAGTATAGGAAGAGAGGCAACACCTTCATTGTTCTTTTCCAAACCATCAAATGAATATCTTTTAACACAAGAAGGGAAAGTTTCATAAAGAGAAGTGTCAAATGGAGTTATATTCTTAAATGGTAAATGAATTGTATTAGAAAAAACTAAAGAAACATTCTTATCTTTTTCTATTCTTTCTTTTAACTTATTTATATCATCTATTTTTTCAAACTCAAGCAGTATTTTTTCATCATCATTAGACAAAATCTGTCCTTTTAAAGATTCCTCTACGTTCTTTACAACATCATTTGAAACCCTATAAAAAACAATTCGAATAAGTTTTTCTTCGCTTTTACTTCTGCATGAAAAAAAAGTGAAAACAAGAAACATAAAAAAAATGAGCTTTAAACTAAATACTTTCATAACAACCTTAAAAAACTAATTTATAAGAGCAAGACTAAACCATGGTATATAAGTTACTAACAATAAAATTATTGTTTGAATCACCAAATAAGGCATTATATTTTTAACAACTTTTGTAACAGGTTTTTCAAATGCATAGCTTGCAATAAATAAATTCATTCCAATAGGTGGAGTCAAAAAACCTAAAGCAAGATTAGTCAAGAAAATAACACCTGTGTGTATAGGGTCTATTGCATAACTTTGAGCTACAGGAATAACAAGGGGAGAGACTACCAATATGGCAGAATAGATATCCATTATGCAACCTACAAT
>CAUUAF010000107.1:0-6025 GCA_963543085.1 uncultured Treponema sp.
GATCGAATAAGTCTTTTTGAATAACTTTTGTTGCTACACTTTCATTTTTTGATCTAACAATTGCTGTAACATCAAGGCCTCTTTCAACAGCTTCTTTTGTGATTAGCTTTCCAGCTTTTCCATTTGCACAAATAACCGCTATTTTCATTGTATACCTCCAAGTAGGTTGTGTAGTTTTATCAATTTGTTTCACCTACTTGATTAAATATCGGCAATTACTGTATATAAGGTAAGTAGATACTTTTTTGTATTATAGTATATTTTAGATACTATAGGAGGTAATAAAATGATAAAAGAACAATTACCTGAATGTGATGTTGAGTTGACTTTGACTCTCATAAGTGATAGGTGGAAGGTTTTAATTATTCGAGATTTATTAACAGGTACTAAGCGTTTTGGAGAATTGAAAAAATTTGTTCATGGAATTTCACAAAAAGTTCTCACATCTCATTTAAGGGAAATGGAAAGTGATTGTCTAGTTAATAGAAAAATATATGCTCAAATTCCACCACGTGTTGAATATTCACTTACAGAAACAGGTTGGAGTTTAAAACCAGTTCTTGATAAAATGGCCGAGTGGGGTAAAGAATATAGGAGTATAGTTACGAAAGAGATAGAAAAATGACAATTGAAGAAAAAGTATTTGAGCGAAAAAAGTTTATCTCCAAAAACCTATTGCAATATGGATTTTGTGAAGTAGACGATGGCTATGAATATAAAACAGATTTTATGAATGGAGAATAATTCTACGCTTCTATATTCATAACAAACGAAGGGGCTATTTGTATAACTAAAAAGGCATTGGAAATTTAGGAGTTTCATAAATAAATGAAACTATTATTTCTTAGTAACTTGCACTAGCGAACTATGCCTTTAACATTATCAATTTCTGCTTTAGTTAATGGTTTTCTTATAGTCACGCCTTTTGGACTTGTGTTTACAATCTGCACCTCTCCCTTCTTTGACATACCTCCATAAATTAAGACAACAGGATAGTTAAGGTTTTCAGGATTTATATCTAAAACCTGACCTATTCTCTTATCAGAAAGTTGTACAAAAGTTCCTATTGGGAAAATAGAAATAGAAAATAATAAAGATTTAAGAACAATATCACTATATTGTTTATTGGTATTTCTCACAACGTCCAAAATGGAATTAATTCCATATCCATGTTTCCTTTTACCTACTGCAGCTTCAAACGAACATGCTACAGACAATATCTTACCAAAAATGGATATCTTTTCTGAAGTTAATCCACGTGGGTAACCAGAGCCATCTTCCCTTTCATGATGTTCTAAAACACCAACACAAACAGTCATAGGAAAACCTGCTTCTTTTAGAATTCTATAGGCTACTACAGGATGAGCTTTGAATGTTTGTAATTCTTTGGGACTTAATGTACGGTCTTCTGTATAAAGCTGTGGGGGAATACGCAAAAAACCGATTTTATGCAAGATAGCTGCAACTGTTAATTCCACGATCCTCTCTTGAGGCATTTTCAATTGAATTGCCATAATAATTGCATAAATAGATGTTTCAACAACATGTAAAACTAAATCAGGCTCTAAGCCTTCAAGTTTAGATTGTGGAATTGCAATTATTTCATGTTTATGTTCTTTTACCACTTCATAAAATTCACGTGCTTTTTCAAAGATTGCTTCAACATCAAGTTTCTGTCTAGAAGCATATATACTATAAACTTTTGCAACAAAGCTTAAAAATGCAACACAAATATTTTCAAGCTCAAGCCTTTTTTCTTTAACATCGTTATCTTCAACTACGGCAATCTCTTCTTTAACTTCTTCTTCCTCTTTAGTTTCAATTTCTTCTTTATCTTCATTGTTTGAAATTTCTACAACACCCTCAGAATATGCATTTTTAAAACTAAATTCTAATAATTTCTCTTTAAGTTTTGCAGAAAATTGTATGCCGTTAGGTAAGAGAATAAATTTCTTATCAAGGTATACGTCTTGAGTAAAACTTGAAAAATCTTCAATTTCTTCTATCGAATATGAATTCATACAATCACCTTAATTAGTTGTACTTAAAAATAAGCAAGTCTTTTCTAAGATTTGAAAACAATTCCCACTAGCTTATCGTCATAATAACACATTTTTTTAAATTTGATTAATTTTGCTTTTGCTAGTGGTATAATAAATTCATAGCAAAATTGCTCATCAATATTTATAAAATATAGTAATTTATTTCAAATTAAAAGGAAAACCTACTCGATATTTTATCACTCTTTATGTTACTATATGGTTTTGGGAGGGAGACGTGACTATATTTCAATCTATTATATTAGGAATAATACAAGGTGTAGGAGAGTTTTTACCTATTTCAAGTTCTGGACACTTAGAACTTTATAAATATTTCTTTAATGTAAAAGATTCTCCATTTATTTTTGATATTTTTCTTCATGTTGCAACACTTCTTTCTTTATGTCTTGTGTTTAGAAAAAAAATAGCTAGTCTCATCCTTTCTACATTGAGATTTATATTTATGAAAAACTCTACTGCAGACAAAGAAAATCTTAAATTTGTTGCATTAATCTTAATATCAACTTTTATAACTGCAATTGTTGGCTTTGCACTAAAGGATTTGACAAAAAACTTAAGTATAAAAGCTATTCCTATAGGTCTTATTATCACTTCTACAATGCTTTTAATTTCGTCTAAAGCTCATCTTAAAGAAAAACCAAATCTTATTCGTTCAAGCCTAATACTAGGTGTTGTGCAAGGAATTAGTGTTTTTCCTGGTATTTCGCGTTCAGGAATGACTATATCTATATTGTTGATGTTAGGTTTTTTGAACGAAGAGGTTGCAGAAACTTCTTTTATTCTTTCTATACCAGCAATACTTGGAGCTTTGGTATTGGAGTTGCATTCGTCTGTAGCGATCCACCTTGAATATATTCCAGTGATAGTTGGAATGCTGACAGCATTCATTGTAGGTTTTTTTGCTCTTAGTTTATTAATTAATTTACTGAAAAGCAAAAAGATAGTGTATTTTGCTTTTTATTTATTACCACTATCCCTATCTTTAAGTTTATATTTTTATTTTTTCTAAATCTTATATAGCCAATGATATTAAAAATTAATCAAAAGGAGATTCATTTTGAAAATAAAACCAATTACTAGAGTTGTATCATTAATGTTTTCATGTTTTTTCTTTTTTCTTTCTGTAATAATGACTATTTCTATTTCTCTTGCTATATTTGATCCTTACGAAAGTCAAAATGTATTTTTGCAATGGGTGCTTGCAATTGTTGCAATATATAAGTTTTCTTCTTTCCTTTTGCCTATAATTTTGCTTTATGCTTCAATCATTTTGTTTATGCCAGGATGGACAAAACATTCTAAGGCAACTCTTATAGCAAGTCCATTTTGTTTTTTTACAAGTGTTGCAGGAGAATATTCTCTTTATACTTTTTTGCCTATAATTCAAAACCCCACAATAGCAAGTTTTGCTAAATGGGCAATTGTTTTAATAACTCTATTGCTTATTTGCATTGAGTTTATGATTGCGCATTTTATTGCAATTAGGTTTTTCAAAAATTATAGGCAAGAAATAAATTATCAGTGTGATGTTGACATAATCGCTGATGAATATTCAGGTGATAAGTTTGATAAAGCTACTGAAAAAACAGAACAAACAAAAGAAGAACCTAAAGAAACATTTTTTTCGTTGTTTAAATTTGAAGATGAAAAAGATAATTTGGAACAAACAAGAAAAGAAGATAGTTCTAAAGAAAATGAATCTAGTATAGATGCCTCAAACATTATTGAAGATAATGTTGAAACTGATGGAATTAAAGAAACTAGTGAGATACCTATTGAAGACACGCCTTCAATAACAGAAGAAGGATTTGAAGAAAAAGAGTTGGAAGAAGTTCAAAATATCGAAAGTCAAGATATTAGTGATCAAAATGTTCGTAATAATCAAGATATTAATAATATAGAAGAAATTGAAAAAACAATAGAACAAACACTTAAAAAAATAGATGATGTCATAAAAGAAGATGTGAAACCGGATGATGGGAATGCTTTTGAATATGCAGAAAATAAGATTGAAAATATTGAAGATTCTATTTCTGATAAAGATGTTAGCGAAGATGATTTTAATGATGAATTGCAGGAAAAAGCTAGCGAAGAAGAGATTATTGAAAATAAAGTAAAAGATGATATACTTGAATCTATGCAAGAAGTTCCTACAACTAATGCTGAAGATGGGGTAGTAGAAGAAGTTGATGATGAGACTGAAGAGAAAACTGATGTTGTGGAAAATAATGAAAAAGAAGAACGCCTCGATGATATAATAAATGATGATGGAAAAACTAGAGAATCTATAAATGAAACTGAGAGAGCAGAAATTATTGGAACAGAAAAAAGGCTGGATGTGAATGAAGTTCAAAACTCAGAAGAAGCATATATAAAGGAAGAATTAAAAAAGATTGAAAAAATAGAAGCAACTTCTTTTAAGCCATTGGTTGCCAGCTCAAATGAAAAAAATCAAGGTTATAATATTCCATTTGAGCTTTTAACAGAGTACCCTGGTAATGATTATTGGATTATTGATAGTTCCACACGTCAAGCAGCCTTTAGGCTAAAGAGCACTTTGAATGAGTTTAAAATCAATGTTGAAATAACAGGAATTAGAAAGGGTCCAGTGGTAACAATGTTTGAAGTTTTGCCACCACCGGGAATAAAACTAACAAAAATAACTGCTTTGCAAGACAATATAGCATTACGTCTTGCTGCAGAAAGTGTGCGAATTGTAGCTCCAATACCTGGTAAAAGAGCTGTAGGAATTGAAATTCCTAATGATAAGCGTTCAATAGTAGGTTTTAGGGAGTTAATTCAAGTTGAAAATCCTGAGGCAAAAAAGATGGCAATTCCTATTGTTTTAGGAAAAGATATTACAGGAGAGCCCCAAACAATAGATTTAGCACAAACACCTCACTTATTAATAGCTGGTGCGACGGGGGCAGGGAAGTCTGTTTGTGTTAATTCAATTATTCTTTCTATTTTGTATAACAACAAACCAAATGAAGTAAAATTATTGTTAGTTGATCCAAAAATTGTAGAATTAAAGCTTTATAACGATATTGGACATCTTCTTACTCCTGTGATAACCGAACCTAAAAAAGCGTTTCAGGCATTGCAGTATTGTATTTGTGAAATGGAACGTCGCTATGCTTTTCTTGATAAAATGAGTGTAAGAGATATCAAAAGTTATAATAGGAAAATAAGAGCTGAAAATCTGGTTATGGAACGCTTGCCATATATAGTGATTATTATTGATGAATTTGCAGATTTAATGGCGACGACAGGAAAGGAACTTGAAGGAACTGTTTCACGTCTTTGTGCTATGAGTCGAGCTGTTGGTATCCATTTAGTGCTTGCAACACAACGCCCTTCTGCTGATGTAATTACTGGGCTTATCAAAGCAAATATACCTAGTCGTATAGCATTTATGGTGGCTTCTCGAGTGGATAGTCGCATAATTTTGGATGATGGAGGAGCTGATAAACTTTTGGGAAAAGGTGATATGCTTTATGTTAGCCCTGCAAAACCATGGCCTACACGCATACAAGGCGCTTTTGTTTCGGAGGAAGAAGTTGAGAGAGTTGTGGAAAGAGTGAAGTCTTTTGGAGAGCCAGACTATATTGATGACGAAATATTTATTGACGAAGCGGAAGAAACACCTGATTCATTCTTTGGTGATGAAAGCGATCCATTATATGATGAAGCTGTTGATATTGTTTTGCATGAAGGAAAAGCTTCGGCTTCGTATATTCAGCGAAGACTAAAGATTGGCTACAACAGAGCTGCACGCATAATAGAAGAAATGGAAGAGCGAGGGGTTGTTGGACCAGCTAATGGTTCTAAGCCCAGAGACATTTTGCAATCATATTGATTATGAATCCACAGGTATGTACTTGTTCTATGACTGGAATGGATGAATGGGAAGAAGGCGTCGATCAGAATCGAACTGATGCATAAAGGTTTTGCAGACCTCTCCC
>CAUUAF010000108.1:0-6011 GCA_963543085.1 uncultured Treponema sp.
ATCACTAGGAAGCTCTTCAAGCTCCTCAACTTCTTCCAAATCTTCCGCTTCTTCTAAGCCTTGCACGTCATCCGTTGCTACTGCTAGCGTTGATTCATCATTTTTCAAATCATCATCACTAGGTAGCTCTTCAAGCTCTTCAACTTCTTCCAAATCTTCCACTTCTTCTAAGCCTTGCACGTCATCCGTTGCTACCACTACCGTTGATTCATCATTTTTCAAATCATCATCACTAGGAAGCTCTCCAAGCTCCTCAACTTCTTCTGCCTCTTCCAAGTCCTGCACATCGTCAACACTTTCCAAATCCCCTATCTCATCTAACCCTTCAAACTCTTCAACTTCTTCTAATTCTTCAACAGGCTCAGATAGGTCAGCTTCTTTACCAACAGCAACGTTTAACTGCCCAACACCTTTCATTTTTTCTGCATCTACTTGTCTGATTTTTTGAGGAATATCTTTTGTTTTTATGCCACCTTGTTGCAAAATTTCTTTTAATATCTTTAAAATCTCATCATCTTTGTTTGTATGAATAAGACCATCTGCATTGTCTGCCCTCGCCCCTACTACTTGAATAATGCGAGCCCAGCTTTGTTCAAGCATCGCATTAATCTCATTTTCATATTTCTGCGAAATCTTCTTTCCTAGAGCTTTTCTTATTTCTGCATTAGCATCATGTCTTTTATATTCAATCTTCTCCCGTAACTTCTCATCATCCAAAGATTCAGCACTTTTCAGAATATCCACTATAATATTTGCATGCAATTTTTGAATTTTCTTTCTTGCGACAACAAATCTGTCTTGCCTTATATTTAAGAGCAAAAAGGTAATTAAAAAAGCAATCAAAGAAACTACCATCATCAAAAAATACCTAGCATATGCAGGCATAATAAACATATTTTTATCACATATCCTACCAACATAATATGGTAATTTCTTGTATGTCACCAACACCCAAAAAGGACTAGACAAAGATTCTTTGTTTGAGATTTGTGCTAAATCACTTTCTCCTATCTTCCATTCTTTCAAAACCTCCTCCTTAAGTAAGGAAGAATCTTGATAAGGAAGACCTAATAAAATACCAATAAAGTTTAAATTATCATCTGTAAGCAAATTTACTTCTTCAGTCAACGAAAGGCGCTTTTCGTTAACAAGTTTTCGAGCAAATGATTTTGCAGAAATATAGAAAAATATTTTACCCCTTTCTACATTATAATCGTCATAAAAAGGCTGAACAAAAATAAAAGCATTATTCAGAACATCAACACAAGGCTTATTACTATCAGAAGATGCCTCAATCACATTATATGGAATATCAAGTGTGTTCTTACCATACTTCGCGTATGAAATAGCCGTATTAGATTTAGATATTATATCAGTTGAAAATGTACTAAAATGAATTCTTTGGGTCTCTTTTTCAATTATACGAACCCCTTGCATAGAAGGCAGAGAAAGCACGAGCTCTGCAGATGTTTTTTCTCGCAAAGCTATATCACCATCTGTTTGATTTTGACTCATACAACGTTTAACAACAGTTTCTTCAGAAAAAGATTTGAAACTTTTTCGCAAGTCACTTTGCCATTCTTCAAAATCCAAGACCACCTTTTCTAAGTCAGAATTTATGGAAGACACAACAGAAGGTTGATAATATTGCGAATCAATCAAGGAAAAATGCCTTGTCGAAAACAAAAAGAGAAAAACAACAACAAAAATAACTAAACTAGTTATAACCTTAACAAATGCTTTCACTGTTTTTACTTGAAAATTACAACCTGTGAGTTCTTTCCAAGCCTCCTTAAAAAATATAGTTAGAAGAACAGTATCTGTATCGGCATTTGTTAATAATTTTTAAACGGAAAGAAACTATCTTTGTGTTTTATAAAGAAGCCTATTCATCTTCATCAATAACATAATCGTCATCAAAATCTTCGAATCCTTCTCTTACATCCTTTTTTCTTATAACTTCAATGACTTGTTCGCCATCCATTGGCTCTATTGCATTATGAACCATCTCTTCAACTTCTTTTTTTTCAAGCTTTAGAACAGCAACCATTTCATCAATAAAAACATTATAAGCTACTTCATAAAGCTTTCTTTCTTGTATTGGAAGCTCTTTAACCTTACTTCTGCGATATAAAGATTTAACAACAATAGCAGTATTCTTAATGTCCCCACTTTTAAATAGTTGCATGTTCTTTTGATATCTTGCTTTCCAATCCATTATAATAGGTTCATTAACTTCTTTTAAAAACTCTATAGCCTCTTTTGCTTCCTTTTTAGTTATAATTGAACGAACTCCTAACTCTTTGCTCCTACTAATTGGAACCAAAACAGTCATATCAGAATCAGATAGATATATCACATAGTAATCAAGAGTTTCTCCTGCTATTGTCTTTTGGATAATCTCTTGAACTACACCAACTCCCTGTCCGGAATAAACCACTACTTCATTTATAGAAAACTTAGCCAT
The DNA here is from genome assembly GCA_963543085.1 of uncultured Treponema sp. Lineage (GTDB taxonomy): Bacteria > Spirochaetota > Spirochaetia > Treponematales > Treponemataceae > Treponema_B. The sequence continues at coordinate 2,468 of CAUUAF010000108.1, forward strand.
AGCGAAACGATACCACAAAATCAAAAATTAGTCTATTTTATTAGAATATCTAAATCTAAAAAAGCATACCAACTAAAGTCAATTTACCTTTTAATTGGTTTTATATCTTTGTATATTTCTTTAACTACCTCAGACGGCTTTTTGTTGTAATACAACATACCATATATACATGCTGTGGAAAGTAGCTTTTTACCATAATTTCTAGTTTCATTGTATGGTATTGTCTCAACAAACAAATCTTCTTCTTTTATTGTATTCTTTTTCAACCATCGACCAACAGCAACAGGACCAGCATTGTAAGCACACATGCTAGGCATTAGGTGTCCATCGAATCGATTAAGCATTCGAGAAAGATAATAAGTGCCGAATCTAATATTTGTGTCAGGATTGGTAACATCGTAACTAGAAACTTTAAGACTTCTTGCAATATCTTTTGCTGTAGAAGGCATGAGTTGAGATAGCCCAATAGCTCCTGCATGAGAAACTACAAAAGGTCTAAAAAAGCTCTCACTTCTAATTAACGCATACATAATGTATTCAGGAACTTTATATTCTTTTGCCCATTTAGATACTTCATTATAAAAAGGACGAGGATAGATAGCACGCAAATGCTCTTCCGTTATAACACTTCCTTCAGAATTAGCAACAAATTGCATTAAATTAATTGAATCAGGCAATAGATTTTGAAGATGTAATTCTTTAGAAAGACTTAAAGCTTCATCTACTGTAATTGTAGGGTATATCCTCACCACTTCCTTATAAATATAAGGATATAAGCCATAATCAAGATATGCTTTTAATATTCTTTTAGCATCTTCAGGACTATAAACTTTATTCACTTCTCTTTTTACTCTTTTTTTATAAAGCACATCTTTTATTGGTGCATTCAACTGATAAGCTGAAGTGATGGTATAATAAATCAAATTATGCTCACCGCTATATGCCACCCTATAATTATTTGCAAGATATCTAGGAGCTATAACTCCAGAACGTGCCATTAAATATTGCAACTTTGCTTTTTGTTCTGCCAAGCGACTTTTACTCACAACCTCATATAATTGAAGAAGCTGACTATATTTTTTTTCACTAATAATTTTAACTATTGCACTACTTATTAAGTCTTCATACCAATAGTGATTATCCCAGTCTGAAAAAGAGATTTTAAGATTACTTATAAAGGAAGAAAAATCATTTTTTAATTCATAGTTTAATTTATACCAATTACTATCATCTTTATCATATGGAGTTAAGGCTTTTTTTATTGCAACATCATAATATTTTAATGCTTCTTTTCTCTTATCTGCTTTTTCATAAAGACGAGCAATATAAAGATTAGTCATATAAATAATCATGTCATGATTTTGGATCTTTGAAGATACACCTTGCAAGAATTTTTCTAACATACTTGCATTTTTAACATAATCTTTTGAACCAAACAAGAATACTTTTAGAAAATCATAAAATATGTATTTTGAAGAACAAACTAAAATAGGCTTTGTTTGTAAAAACTCTCTTGCTCTTTCATAAACAGTGTTATATTTTTTTTCATAAACTGCTAGCCTAATTTTCATAATATCATGAAAGTCTTCATCTTCTCCTTCTTCACTCAAGAGTTCATAGACTAAAAAACTTTTACGATTAATACTTCTTTTTGAAAAAGCAGTCTGAATATCTTCATTCAGTTTCTCAAACTGCCCTGTAAAAAACAAAAGTTCTTTTATATCTTCTTCAATTCTTTGTTTTTCTTCATCTTCTTCCAATGTTTTCAATTTTTCTTGAAGAAGTAAAACACGCTCTTCATCATCTGATGCCTCATAAAGCTTTTCTCTTGAAATAGTATTAAAAGGCTCTTTGCAATTCAAACTCGCAAACTTCAACATTGCCTTCGCTTCATCAAGCATTTCAGCATCTTTCAAATACAAAGCAATACACAAAAGTGCACCTTCATCAGTTTTTAAAAGACGTTTCATTTTTTTTTCATTAATAGGTAATAATGAAGAAAACTTCTTTAATTTGACATCACGAATGAGACTAGCAAAATCTGAAGAAGAATATTTAGCTTGACAGGAAAGAAAAGTTGTAACAAAAAAACAAAATATAGATAATATTAACTTGAGATATCTTCTCATGAAACTCATTTAGCAGGAATTATTATGTAAGTGCCAGCAACTATCCTGTTTGGATTTTTAATTTTATTATATCGAGCAATCCTTTTATATGCCCAAGGATTTTTATAATAATTTGCAGAAATATCCCAAAGGGTATCTCCCCATCTAACCCTATACCTAACAGTTCTTGTCACTGCCCCATCTTTAACAACTTTCACTTCTTCTTTTTTAATTTTTTCACTGCTAGGAGGAGGCACTTCTTCACTTTGTGTAGTTTTTATATTGGTGGAAACGTCTTCTTTGATGGGAAATGGTTCAGACTCCTTTTTTGGTGCTTCTGTGGTAAGCTCATCAATAGAAAGTTCTTCAACATTAGTGGGATCATTAGAAGCCTCTTCATTCTTCACGTCTTGTTGTAAAACCTCTACAACTTGTTCTTCATTTTTAGGCTCTTTAACCTTATTTTTCAAAAAAAGTGCTACAACCAACGCCAAAAGCCCAAATATTAAAATAATCAAAAATATTTTTAACCATGTAGGAAAGCTTGATTTTTTTGGTTCTGTCTCATAATCCTCATTAGTTAAAAGATCATCACTTTCTTCTTTTTCACTATCTTCAATATCCTCAAATGAGGGCGTATCCAAATCCTTTGTTTCTTCTAGAAAGTCTGAAGTTTCATTTTTATCATATTCATCAAGAGAAGGAGAAGTTAGTTCATCCTGAATACTCTCATTTTCAATAGACTCATTATTTACAGAGCTCTCACTACCATCATCAAATGAAAAAACATCATCAGAAGTATCAAAATTTGACACATCAAGAGAATCAACTTCCTTAACTCCTTCAAAATCATCAAAATTAAAATCCACTCCTGAAAACTGACTTGAATCATTTATTGGAATAGTCAAAGATTGTTTATTCCCAGAATCTTTATCAATTGCCTCAGCGCTTAAGTTTTTATCTTCATCAAGGGTTAGTTTAAGGAGAATAGTAGCATCTCCAGAAGACACTTTTTTCAAGTCCTCCACTATTAGTGAAGCAACATACACGAGATCAGAATTCTCGTTAGATCTATATAAGTTGATTTGAACACTCTCTTGATCATCACGAACAGTGGTCAATTCAAGCTCTTTTTCAATGGGGAGCTTTCCATCATCATCAATGATTGGGAAAAAATCATGATTTGCAAGCTTTATACCAATTTGTGACACATCAACACTCCTTAAAACTTTATCTCATAAATCATGCAATGCATGAATAGCACATCATAATCGAAAAATAAAGGCAACCCTCTCATAGCCTTATCGGAATCAAACCTCTCATTTTAAATATAGTTCCATATAACTAATAAAAGATATTTTTTTATAATCTTAAAAACCATCAACTTGCATTCTTTGCTCTATTTTCTACTACATTTTCAAACCTAAATTCTTTCA
>CAUUAF010000109.1:0-5898 GCA_963543085.1 uncultured Treponema sp.
CTGATAACAAGGCTCAAGCATACTTTGCTTATGATAGTAAAAAATCTGGTGGGTTTACTATTTCTCACTTGAGATTTGGTAAAACTGCTATTAGAAAGCCTTATTTAATAACCAATGCGGACTTTGTTGCTTGCCATAAGTTCAGCTATCTTGAAACTTATGATATGTTAGCAACCTTAAAGAAAGGTGGAACATTCTTATTAAATGCTCCATATAATAAGGAAGAGATTTGGGATAAAATCCCTATTGAAGTGCAAAAACAACTCATTGAAAAAGAAGCTAACTTCTATGTTATTGATGCAATTAAAATTGCAGAAGAAGCAGGAATGGGCAACAGAATCAACGTTGTTATGCAGACAGCATTCTTCAAAATCTTTGGTATCTTGCCTGAAGCTGAAGCTGTAGACTTAATAAAGAAGTTTATTCAAAAATCTTATGGCAAAAAAGGCGAAGAAGTTGTTAAGAAAAATATTACTACAATTGATATGGCATTGGCAGGGGTTCAAAAAGTAGATTATCCTAAAACTGCCAATAGTAAGATTACTCGCCATCCAGCTATAACAGACAACGCTCCCGACTTTGTAAAAGAAGTTTTAGGGCTTGTTGCATTGCAGAAAGGTGATGATCTTCCTGTTAGTAAGATTCCGGAAGATGGTACTTTCCCAACAGCTACAACTCAATATGAAAAGCGTGGTATTGCTGAGCATATTCCAATTTGGAAAAGTGAAGCATGTATTCAATGTGGGCAGTGTACTATTGTGTGTCCACATGCCTGTATTAGAATGAAGAGTTATGATTCTGCGCTTTTAAAAGATGCACCTTCAACATTCAAATCTGCAACATATAAGGGAAAGGAAATGCAAAATGCTTCCTTTACTATACAGGTTTCTCCAGAGGATTGTACTGGTTGCGGTCTTTGTGTGCAGCAATGTCCTGCAAAGTGCAAGACTGATCCAACTAAAAAAGCAATCAATATGGAAGGCTACGTAGAAAACAGAAAGGCAGAGGTTGAAGCATGGAATTTCTTCTTTGATAAGTTGCCTGATCCTGATACATCAAAGTTCAATCTTAGCACACCTAAGGGTATTGGTATGAGGCGCCCTCTATTTGAATTCTCTGGTGCTTGTGCTGGTTGCGGGGAAACTCCTTATGTTAAACTTGTTTCACAGCTTTTTGGAGACCGCACAATTGTAGCAAATGCAACTGGATGTTCTTCTATTTATGGAGGCAACTTGCCAACAACGCCTTATGCAAAAAGATGCGATGGTAGGGGTATTGCATGGTCTAACTCTTTGTTTGAAGATGCGGCTGAGTTTGGCTATGGAATGAGGCTCACTTCGGATAAGCTAGCAGTTTATGCTAGAGAAGTGCTGGCAAGGCTAAAGGATGCAGGTACTGTTTCGAGTGCTTTGGCTGATAAGATTTTTGCTAACACACAAGAAAATGATGAAGCTATAGAAGAGCAGAGAAGATCAGTTGATGAGCTTAAAAAGCTGTTAGAGCCAAGAAAAGAAAGTGATAAAGATGCAAAAGAAATGCTTTCTCTAACAGATCATTTGATTAAACGTTCTATTTGGATAATTGGAGGGGATGGCTGGGCGTATGATATTGGCTATGGTGGCTTAGACCATGTTTTAGCTTCTGGCAAAGATATTAATGTTTTGGTTATGGACACTGAAGTTTATTCAAACACTGGTGGGCAAATGTCTAAGGCAACTCCAATAGGTGCTACGGCAAAGTTTGCAGCCTCTGGTAAGGAGATTAGCAAGAAAGACCTTGGAATGATGGCAATTAGTTATGGTTATATCTATGTAGCTCACATTTCTATGGGTGCTAATATGAGCCAGATGATTAAGGCATTTAGAGAAGCTGAAAGCTATCCAGGACCTTCTTTGATTATTGCATATAGCCATTGTATAAATCATGGTATTAACATGAGTTTAGGTCTTACAAATCAAAAAGAGGTTGTTTCTTGTGGACTTTGGCCTTTGTATAGGTTTGATCCACGTCTTGTGGAGCAAGGCAAAAATCCATTCCAATTGGATAGCAAAGAACCTGATTACAATCTTGAATCTTTTATGTATAAAGAAGTGCGTTTTAAGGCTTTGAAAAATGCAAATCCAGAGAGAGCTAAAATGCTTTTGGACAGAGCTGTTGCAAAGGCAAAAAGGCAATGGATGGAATATAAGTATTTAGCTGATAGACCTTTCTAAGCGTAGAGCTTTGTTTTTATTTTAAGAGCCACCTACTAGTGCTACTAGTTAGGTGGCTTTTTTGTTGAATTGTGATAGAATTGATGAAGGAGACTGTTTATATTTCTAGCAAAAGATTATATTTTTAAGGATAAGCAAATGTTATGGAATGAGGAATGTGAAAAACTTTTCTTTAAGGAAAGTCTTAAATATTTTTTATCACAGGATAAACTCTTTTATAAGATTGACGGTAATTATTACGCATATATTCCAAAAGGATATATCTTTGCCCAAAGGTAATAAGCTATAATGAATAAAGCAACAAAAACGAGTAGTTTTGGAGTGAGTGGTAGGATTGCCCACGATTCTAGTGGGTTTTATAATTCAAAGTTGTATGCAACACTCCCACAAAATCAAATTCAACATTCCAAAAAAGAAAATGAATGCCCAAAAGAATTAGTAGATTCTATAATTCTCTGTTCTTCAGAAAATATGAAAAGTATACCAGATGATTCAATTCATTTAATGGTTACGTCTCCTCCATACAATGTTTCAAAAGAATATGATGAAGATTTATCACTAGATGAATATTTAAACTTACTAAAAAAAGTTTTCACTGAAACATACAGAGTTCTTACATTTGGGGGAAGAGCGTGCATAAATATTGCAAATATTGGAAGAAAACCATACATTCCTTTATCTTCATATATTTCAATGATGATGATGGAAATAGGTTTTAATATGCGAGGTGAAATTATTTGGAATAAAGCTGCAAGTGCCTCTCCTTCAACAGCATGGGGAAGTTGGCAAAGTGCTTCAAACCCAACTTTGAGAGACATACATGAATATATTTTAGTTTTTTCTAAAGGGGACTACAAAAGAGAAAGAAATGATAAAGAAAACACAATTGAAAGAGAAGATTTTATTGCATGGACAAAATCTATTTGGGTCTTTAATGCAGAAAGTGCAAAAAGAATAGGACATCCTGCTCCTTTTCCCATTGAATTGCCCTATAGATTGATTCAGCTATACTCATTTAAGGATGACATAATTTTAGATCCTTTTATGGGCTCAGGCACTACAGCCATTGCAGCATTAAAATCAAAAAGGCACTATATAGGCTATGAAACAAACAAAGATTACATCTTGCTAGCAAAAAAAAGAATTGAAGAATGCAAAAATGATGTAACATTGTTTGATTAGTGCTTATACTTAAACATTATGGCTTTTTAATTAATTAAAAAATCTCTAAAAGCCAGGCAAAGTTTTTTCAAGATGCCCTTAAGTTGTGTAGAATAATATCTTGAAAAAAGGTAATTCTTTTTTTAAGATGCTTTAGGTGTTTATGAGAAAATCCTGATATGTTGCAAAAAGAAAATTTAACAAAAGAATACATATATAAATTAAAAAATGACTCAAATTTATTAGAAAAGTTGATGTTCGAAAACAAGGAAGATACTAAAACAATCTTATTCATTTTAAAATATATAGGTAGATTACCTCAAAATTTTGAAGGAAAATGTTTTTGTTATTTTTTGAATCACTTTAATGAAAATGTAAGATATCTTGCTGTTAAAAATATAGGTAAGTTGCAATCGTTTGAGTATTTATCGCGTTTGCAACAAATAGCTAAAGATGATGAAAGTTCAATCGTTAGGTGTGAAGCAGTTTCTGCAGTTGGACGTATGCGTAATGAAAAAGCAATTCCATTTTTGCTAGAAATGCTTAATGATGGTGACCCCAAAATAATATGCCAAGCAATAAGAGGATTACAAGTTTTTGATAACGAAGAAATAAAAACAAAACTAAAAGCACTTATAAATAACGAAAATGAAACAGTGAGAAATCTTATATCACACTACTACTTTTCAAGCAATAAAAAAGCCGATATTCCACATTCAGCGTCATATAACTATTTAAAAGATGTTGTAGTTAATGCTGACGTTTTAGATGTTTTACCTTTTGTAAAAGATGAAAGCATTCATTTAACCTTTACTTCTCCGCCGTATTATAATGCACGTGATTATAGCATTTATTCAAGTTATTCATCATATTTGTTTTTTTTGAAAAAAGTTTTTTCTGAAGTTTATAGAATAACAAAGGAGGGGCGTTTTTTAGTAGTGAATACTTCACCTATTATTATTCCACGCATTAGTAGAAAACATTCAAGCAAAAGGTATCCTATTCCATTTGACTTACACCATGAGATTAATTCTATTGGTTGGGAATTTATAGATGATATAATATGGCTTAAGCCAGAATATAGTGTGAGAAACAGAGTTGGAGGCTTTAGTCAACACAGAAAACCTTTAGCCTACAAACCAAACTCTGTTACTGAGTATGTAATGGTGTATAGAAAACCTAGTGATAGGTTGCTTGATTGGAATATTAGGCAATACGATGATGCAATAGTAGAAGATAGCAAGGTTAAAGATGATTTTGAAACAACAAATGTTTGGAAAATATGCCCTGCGTCAGACAAGATTCATTCAGCCGTTTTTCCTTTTGAACTATGCAAGAAAGTGATAACATATTATTCATTTAAAGGAGATTTAGTATTTGATCCATTTGCTGGAAGTGGAACTGTAGGAAAGGTTTGTAAGGCATTTAATCGCTCTTTTTTTCTAACAGAAAAAGATGATAAATATTTTGAATATATGAAAAATACTAGTAATGATGTGGGATTATTTCAAAAACCTACTAATTTTTTAACACTAGAAGAATTTAGGAAGACTATAAAATGAAAATAGAAAATCAAATTATTAAAAATATCATAATAAATGTTATAAAATCATTAGATTATAGAATGGAAATTGTGAATTTAATCAATGCAGAGTTTTTGCAATTCGCAATTGATTTTTTTAAAAAGATTGTGGATGCTAAGTTAAATTCCAAGATGATTACTATTGATTGGTATAAATCTGCCTTTCTTGATGAAACGCTACCAATAGATGATATAGCTATTAATTCAGGTCTTAACAAAAAGACTATACACAATGTCTATAAATCTAGTACAAAAAAAATTGTTATAGAGGCCGCTATGAAGCACTTTGATTCTCTATATACCAATATTCAAACATTGATAGAAAGTGAAAAAGATATAGATTTAAAATTACAAATTAAATTTAACGGAGTTTGTGTTGATCTAAATATAAATGAAAGTCTTATTATTATAAACACATTAGCAGTAAAACGTGCAGCCTTTCGTGGAGGAGTTTGGAGTAGTGTTGGCAAAAATGTTGAAAAATATTTGATGCTAACATTATGCAAATTATATCAAGTTCCTGAAAAATACTATGATAAGACACATTTTGTAAAAAATAAAAAAGTAAAGGTTGATAGGGAAGTTGATTTTTTCTTAATTAATGGAGAAAACAGATATAGATGTGAAGTAAAATTGATGGGGGCAGGAAATCCAGAAAGTGCTGATGCAATTATTGCAAGAGATAGTGACTTATTTATTGCAGATACATTATCCATTCAAAACAAAAATCAGTGTGAAAAGTTAGGTATTTGCTGGGTGGCATGCCGCGATAAAGAAGGATATCAAAGATTTAAATTAGCATTAGATAAATTCAAAATACCCTATGTTAACTATAATGGTAATCTTAAGGATGATCTTCCTTGCATTTTGACTTCTTTACTCAGGGATTCCGCATTATAAAGAGTAGAAAACCCTTTCAAGGCAATCTTCCCGTTTATTACA
>CAUUAF010000110.1:0-5795 GCA_963543085.1 uncultured Treponema sp.
CCGTTAGCGTCAATATCAAAAGTAACTTCAATTTGAGGTACACCACGTGGTGCGGGAGGAATACCTACAAGGTCAAAGTTGCCAAGAGTTCTATTTTGGCTAACCATTCCACGTTCACCTTGCAAAACATGGATTGAAACCGCTGTTTGTCCATCTGCAGCTGTAGAAAAGATTTGACTTTTCTTTGTAGGAATTGTTGTATTCCTATTGATTAGCTTTGTAAAAACTCCACCCAATGTTTCTATACCAAGTGAAAGAGGAGTAACATCGAGTAGGAGCACATCTTTCACATCTCCACCCAATATACCACCTTGAATTGCAGCACCCATTGCAACAGCTTCATCTGGATTTACACTCTTAGAAGCTTCTTTGCCAAATATTTCTTTTATAATTTGTAAGACCTTTGGCATACGTGTTGAACCACCTACTAACAAAACATCATCAATCTTATCAGGTGTAATACCTGCATCTTTTAATGCTTTTAGACATGGTTCTTTTGTTCTTTCAAATAAATCCTCTGTCATTTGTTCAAACTTTGCACGAGTAAGTGTTTTTTGCAAATGCTTTGGTCCTGTGCTATCTGCAGTAATAAATGGTAAGTTTATGTCTGTGCTAGCAACATTAGAAAGTTCAATCTTTGCTTTTTCTGCTGCTTCTCTCAAACGTTGTAATGCCATTCTATCTTGCATTAGGTCAATGCCTGTGTCATTTTTAAACTCTTCAGCTAGCCATTTCACAATTCTAGCATCAAAATCATCACCACCTAAGTGAGTGTCACCATTTGTGGATTTAACCTCAAAAACACCATCGCCTAATTCAAGTATAGAAATATCAAATGTACCTCCACCTAAGTCGTAAACTGCAATTAGTTTTTCTTTCTTTGAATCCTTATTAAAGCCAAAAGCAAGAGATGCTGCAGTAGGTTCGTTAATAATTCTTTTTACTTCCAAACCAGCAATTTTTCCTGCATCTTTTGTAGCTTGGCGCTGTGCATCATTAAAATATGCTGGAACAGTAATAACAGCTTCTGTTACAGGTTCTCCAAGATAGTCTTCAGCTGTTTTTTTCATCTTTTGCAAGATGAATGCAGATATTTCTTGTGGAGAATATAACTTACCTGCAATGTCAACTCTCACATCACCGTTTTGTCCTACTAATTTATAAGGCATTTGCTTTGCTTCACCACTCAATTCATCAAACCTATGCCCTATAAAACGTTTGATTGAATACACTGTTTTTTCAGGGTTCGTAACCATTTGGTTTTTTGCAGGCTGACCTACAATACGTTCATCTTTAGAAGTAAAACCTACTACAGACGGTGTAGTTCTACCACCTTCAGAGTTTGCAATTACTACTGGTTCTCCTCCTTCCATAACAGAAACGCAAGAGTTAGTTGTTCCTAAGTCAATTCCTATAATTTTTCCCATTTTATATATCTCCTTAAAAGCTTAGCTAAAAAGCTATTTTGTTTAATTTTTTTTAGGTTTTACAGTTTCAACCTGTGCTGTTCTTATTATTCTATCATGCAACTTATAGCCTTTGATAAGTTCTTTCTCAACAGTTTCTTCTTTTACATTTTCATCTTCACGGCTTGCTTTTGCTTCATGAATATTTGGATCAAACTTCTCGCCAACACTTGGGTAATATAGCAGTGAATATTTACTTTGCAATGTTGAATAAAGTTGTTTTCTAATCATGTTAAAGCCTTCCATAAAAGCTTTTGTTGAATCGTTGGAATATTTTTCTACAGCTTCTATTGCTCTATCAAAATCGTCTAACACATGAATTAGATCTAGCAAAAGGTTTTCGTTTGCATAATCAATAGCATCTTTTTTTTCTTTAATCATTCTCTTTCGGTAATTATCAAAATCTGCCATCTTTCTAAGATATTCGTTTTTCCACTTTGCAACTTCAACTTCTAGTTCTTGTTTCTCTTTCTCAAGTTTAGCTTTTATGCCACTATTTTCTGTGCTATCAGAATTAGACACACCTGCTGTTGCTTCCATTCTTTCTTTATGTTCTTGTTTTGTTGAGGAAGATTTAGCCTCTTTCTTTGAAGCTTCCGTTGCTTCTGCACTAATATCAACTTTGTCTCCAGCTTCTGTTCCAACATTGATATTTACTTCTTTTTTATGCTCGCTTTTATTATGCTTTCCCATAACCCTCTCTCTATTTTATTTCTAAGCATAGCCTAGAAAATTTTAATGTTGTGATTGTTTTTATCGAAGTAGTAAAAAGATATGAATATTATTAAAAATAGGCAATAGTTTTTTGATTAAATTGATAGAAATAGGCTTTAGAATTATAATTCCAAAGCCTATTAGAATGAATTTTGAATATTAAGTTTTATTTTGCTGTTAACGAAGCCATTGTTATATAATTATATGGCTTATTAAAGTGTGGCAGGAAGAAAATATCTGTAAGAGCGAGTCTATCTATAGTAACTCTTTCTTGAATAGCTAGAGAGAAAAGGTGAATAGCCATAGAAATATCATGTTCACTTGCTATTTGTGCTCCTAATATCACGCGTGTTGAAGCATCATATACAATTTTAATCAAAACTTTTTTGTTTTCATTTTCCATGAATTCAGGCTTTTGCAAATCTTCAAAACTAGTAGTCTTAACATTTATTCCAAGAGATTTAGCTCTATTTTCACTCAAACCTGTAGACACCATTTTAAGGTTATATATGCTTATTCCATTTGACCCCTGTACTCCAATACTTTCTAATGAAGTTCCACACACGTTATGAGCTGCCACAACACCACTTCGCACTGCATTAGTTGCTAAAGCTATATATTGTCTAACTCCAGTAGCATTATCATATACCGTCGCACAATCCCCTATAGCATATACATCTTTTGCACTAGTTTGTTGATGTCTATCTACTAACAAAGCACCATTTTTAAATGTTTCTAAACCTTTAATCATAGAGGTGTTTGGTCTAAAGCCTATACAAAGAATAACCATATCTGTTTCATATTTATTTTTATCTGTAAGAACAGCTACTGCCTTGCCTTCAGAATCACCTATAATTTCTTTGACCATCTCACCATAGCATTGTTTAATTCCATGCTTACCAAGATTTTCCTTCATCATATTAGCAAATTCTTCATCATAATATGCACTCAAGCAAATAGGAGCTATATCTATCAGTGTAACTTCTTTTCCACATCGTTGAAAAGCTTCTGCAAGCTCTACACCTATGTAACCAGCACCAACTACTGAGACTCTTTTGATATTGGGGTTTTCAAGTTTCTTTATAACTTCTTGAGCGTTTTGATAGAGTTTAACCAGTTGCACATTTTTAAGGTCAGCACCAGGAACTTTAGGAATTATAGGCCTTGAACCTGTTGCAAGAACAATTTTATCAAAACTATCTTCAAATTCTTTGTTTGTTTTTAGGTCTTTGATTAGGATTTTTTTATTTTCATAGTCCACATTAAGAACTTCATGTTCCATGTGTATTTTAGCACCCTTTTTTGAAAGAATTTCTGGAGTTGAATAAAAAAGCCCATCACCTTTACTTATCTGTTTACCTATCCACAAAGCCATTCCACAGCCTAAGAATGATATATTATTATTTGCGTCATAAACTACAACTTCATTTTGATTTGGATAGTTATCCAATATTGTGTTAATACATGCAGTTCCTGCATGATTAGCACCTACTACAATTATTTTACTCATATTTTTTCTCCTTAAAGAACACAGAAATACATAATCCCCAAATGGTGTATATTTTCAGGAATTCGTAATATACTTTCATAGTACAATTAAAATTTGTGATTTGCAAATTCTTTTTATTAAAAAAGCGATTTCAAAAAAGTTAAAAATAAGACCAATTGATGTATCTTTATTTCAAAGATGTATCAATTTTTAATTTGACTAAAGATAAATTCTAGTAACATTTGTTAAAAAAACAGAATCCACTTCTTCTTTTGTGAGTTCTTTTGTCTTACCTACCTCTAAATTTTCATCAAGAATTAAGTCTCCAATAGAAATACGTTTTAGGTAGATTACTTCATTATCAACACATAAAAACATTTTTTTTACTTGATGATATTTACCCTCACTTATACCTACAATATACCCATCTTTTTTACATGCTACTACAGTTGCAGGAAGGCATTTATACCCATTCTTGAAAACAACGCCTGAGGCAAAGCTTTTTTTCACTTCTTCAAATTCTTCATTAGTGAAGTCTCTTTTAAGTCTAACATAATATCTTTTGACTATATTATATTTAGGCGAGATTACTTTATGAGCGAAAATGCCATCATTTGTTAGAATAAGTAAGCCTTCAGTGTCTATATCAAGTCTTCCAACAGGAAATAAGTCTCTGTTAGCCCATTTTGAAGGAAGGAGTTCCATTACAGTTTTATATTCTGGGTCTTTTGTAGAAGTTACATAGCCTTTGGCTTTGTTTAGCATAATGTATATGTATTTTTTTAAACTTAGTATTTCTCCTTCAATACAAACTTCATCACTATCTTCTACCTTAAAGCTACCATCTATAATCCGCACTCCATTTACCAAACATTCTTTTTTATGCAACATCTTTTTTATGCTACTCCTTGTTCCAAAGCCATTGTCATGCAAAACTTTATCAAGTCTCATTTTCATTTTGTGCCTCCAATAAGACTTTCCACAAAGTTTTTAACTTCTTCTTTTCCACCTCTAATCATGCTACTTATGATAGGTCGCCCTATTAAGATTTCTTTTGCTCCTAATGATGAAGCAACCATAACATCTTGGTGTGTTCTAATTCCTCCATCCACCCATACTTCAGCTGAATATCTTGCTATTTCTCTTCCATTTAGCCTGAGGAACTCTGCAGAGCTTTGTGGAAAACGATCTATGCGTCCACCGTGATTAGAAACAATTGCGATTTCTGGCTTCACTTCTTTTATGAGTTCTATATCTTTTTCACTAAAAACACCTTTAATTGCAAGTGGTAGCTTTGCTAGTTTTCTAATTTCTGAGAGTTGCTTTGGAGTTTTTTCTTCTAAAGAAACTTGGTTTCTCATTGTGATTATATTGTAAGAATCAGTGTCTACCCCAATAATTTCAGCATTAGTGATTGATTTTTCAACTCTGCCTAATAAATTATTTTGTGGATAAGGTTTTAGGAATACTGCGCCCTTCTTACCAACTGCTCTTAGTGCCATAAGTCCAAAATCTAGTTTTTCATCGGGAGCACCATCTCCTATACTTAGAGGAAGACCTGCAAAAAAGCTAGCTGAAATCATATCAAAATAAAACTCTTTTTCAGAAAACCAGCCAACATTTTGAATCCCCCCAGCCATAGGAGCTAGTCTTATTTTTGCAAGAGTTTTAATGCTTCCTGTTTCTTTATATCTAGACCAAGCTTTCACATTCTCAATAAATATAGCACTATCCAAAACACCACCCATACCTGGAAGTTCACCTTTACAAGCTCTGCCATCGCAAAACTTACAAGCTCTGCATTTTAAATTATTGCTCATTTTTTTCTAACTTTTCCTAATTGCCCACAAGAACCTGCAATTTGCCCAGCTTTTCTTTTTCTAATTGTTACATTTAACCCCTTAGTTTTTAGATATTGCTCTACATAGCAAACTTCATCATCTGATGGGGTAGTGAAATTAATTTCTTCAATAGGGTTCCATGGTATCAAGTTTATAAGCACATTCAAACCTTCACTAAACACAACAATTTTTTCCAACATGTTTTTTTCAGTATTAACATCATGAATTAAAGCCATCTCTAAAGTTACACGTTTTCCAGTTTTTTGATTGAAATATTTAATTGCT
>CAUUAF010000111.1:0-5677 GCA_963543085.1 uncultured Treponema sp.
CTTGAGTCTTATGTGTAATTGTAATTGTTTCTTCACAATCAGCATAATCTGGCTGTGCAGAAGCCTTAATCTTTAGTGGCAAGCTTCCATCCTTTGTTACCTCAAAATCACTAAAAGTTGCAATAGTACCTGTAGTATCAAATTCTACGTATCCTGGTGCATCATTAATTGTAAAAGATACATCTGAATACTTTTTCTTTAATGTAAGCACAAGATTAACCTTTGCTTCTGCTTTTTTAACTTCTATAGAACCACCTTTTGCTACTTCCGTTCCATCAACTGTTATTTTAGTAATTTCAATCTTTTCTACCACTTTGTTTCGTTTAAGTTTAAAGGTAACGAACAACGTTGTGCAACCTTCTTTTTTTGCATACATACGTATATAAAGAGTCTCTCCTTGTGGCACAGATATTTTTGAATCAGGAATTTTATGATACTTTTTATCACTCTTATAAACACTAAAATAAAGATCCACTCCTTCTTCTTCCACTTCTCCAGAAAGAACTACAGGATCTGCATCTGTGGGTTCAAAAGTAATCGTTTTACCACTAATAGCAGAAAGTTTAGTATAATCAGTACCATTTATAGTTATTTTTTTGAAAGTTAAAGTAGGTTTATACACCAAATTAAAGTTGTATTCTCCAGCTTCATAACCCTCTTTTGTTATTCTCATCTTTACATTATGTTTTCCTGCCGTTAGCTTTGGAAGCTTAAAAGACAAGTTTCCTTTACCTGCTTCAAAATCTTCATTTAATTTTAGCTCATCCAGCTTAACATCTAGCTTTGGTTGCCCACCTGAACCTTTGTTTACAAATAGTCTAATTGTAGGTTCAGCAATAGAAATGTCTAATGTAGTCTTTTCGTTCTTTAAGTTTGCAATTGGATTTCCAAAACCACCATATACAGCCGCCCCACCTATTGCTGAAGTACTAATTGTGATGTTGGTGATGTCATCAACATATTTTTTTTCAGCTTTTTTATAAGTTACATTGAATGTGAGTTTTAAAGGTTTATATCCTTCACCTATTATATCTACCACAATAGGAGTCTTTTTGTCTTGAACTAGTTTATAATCTTTTGTAAGAAGAGTTTTTGTTATACTACTAGACAACTCTTCTTTTGTACCATCAAAAGTAACAAAAACTTGCTCAACACTAAACTGAGTTTTATGATACACTTGCACTGGAAATTTTTCATCAGGCACTTCAAAATCAGGAATAGTAGCATTTTCATTAAGGTCTTCACCTTTCACTTCTTTTCCATCCCTATCAGAAATATTAGGGTATCCAAGTATAATCTTATCAATTTGAATGTCTTTAAGAGTTGGAGTCCCCCCTGTTGTAAACTTAACAACTAAATTAACATCTTTTGTTATCTTTAAGGTGTACTCTTTTTTTTCATTTTTTAACTCTGTTTCTGCCACTGTTTTTCCATCTAATGTCCAGCTTTCAATAGAATAAGAGCCATTAGGTTTTGCAGTAAAAACTACTTCTTTATCTTTAAGAACCTTTTTACCAGTTGTTATATCTTCTCCATCTTTTATCTTTGCTGTTAGAGAACCACCATCTCCTTCAACCCTGAAATTCACAGTAAACTCTTCTGTTTTGTCAGAAGGACTACCCCCATCATTTTGCGGGTTCTTACACGCAAACAAAAACACTAGGCTTAAAGCGATAAACAAAAACCTTTTCATAAATACACTCCTTAAAATCTTCCCAAAATGCTCTACAATAATCCTCTCACTTGGAAAGAAAATAGCTAAAATAGCCAAAAAACATATTATCCAACGTATAGTCTAAGGTAAGGTTTTTAATTTGTCAAGTTTTTTTATAAAACTATAAAATACAAACCAAAAAAAGGAAGAAGTTATAATCAAAGTAACTAATAAATGCTTTATTAAAAAACCATCATATATTCCATAATATGGAATCTGCAATTAATGAAGAAGAAAGCCCAACATCCTCCAATACTTCCTCTCGAGTCCCTTGAAACAAAAAAGAGTCGGGAAATGCAAATACATGTATTCCTCTTTTTCTTTTTTCAAAGTTATCCACCTTCAAAATTAAAGCTTCTATATATTCTCCCACACCTCCAATCTTAGCACCATCTTCAAAAACAAAAATATGAGAATATTTCTGAATAGCCTCAATAAAATAATCTTCATCAAAAGGTTTTATAAAACGCAAATTATAAATATCTGTTTCAATTCCTTTTTCTTCTTTAAGTTTGTCGCTTGCTTCCCTAACCTCTTGATATATAGAGCCTAAACAAACTAGAACTATTTCTGCTTTCTCACGTAAAACTACAAATACTCCACGCCCAGTCACAATTGGATAAGAAAAAGATACTGTTTCTTTAGGGCAAGATTTTTTTGGATATCTAATCATACAAGCTTTTTTTTCATTCAATGCCCAGTCCATCATCAGTTGCATTTCAACATCTGAGGCAGGAGACAAGAGCGAAAGATTTGGGACACACCTAAAAAGGCTTATATCAAAAGCCCCTTGATGTGTCTCTCCATCATGAGGAACAGCCCCTGCCCTATCCACTGCAAAAATTACATGCAAACCTTGCAATGCAACATCATGGATAATTTGGTCAACACTACGTTGTAAGAACGTGCTATAAATGGCAACTATTGGAATTATCCCCTGCGTTGCAAGGCCTGCTGCCATAGTCACTGCGTGCTGTTCTGCAATGCCAACATCAAAAAATCTACTAGAAAATAAATGCTTAAATTCTAAAAGACCTGTTCCAGATGCCATTGCTGCCGTTATTGCAACAATATTTTCACACCTTTTTGCACAGCTAATTAAGCTAGAAGAAAAACTTTGCGTGAATGTAATTTCACTTTTTTTCTCAATAACTCCATCTTCCAAGTTAAAAGGAGGAGTGCCATGAAAATCTTGAGGATTTGCTTCTGCAAATGCATAACCTTTCCCCTTAGTTGTGCGAACATGAACTACAACAGGAGTTTTTAGTTTCTTTACATTTCTTAAAACTTTTTCAAGCACTGTTATATTATGTCCATCAAGAGGCCCCACATATTCAAAACCTAATTCAACAAAAATATTATGCTTATAAAAAATACTTTTAATGCCTTTTTTTATGGCATAAATCGCTCTAGTTATTTTTTTCCCTAAAAATGGAACAGAACCGACAATAGAATCAAAATAATATTTAAAACTTTGATAACCTGAATGCATTGTAAAGCGACTTAGATATTGAGAAAGAGCCCCTGTGTTTTTACTAATAGACATCTGGTTGTCATTCAAAACAACAATTAAAGGTCTTTTTAATTCCCCAGCACAAGATATTGCTTCAAAAGCCATACCTCCTGTTAAAGCACCATCACCAATTACAGCCACAACAGAACCTTCAATGTTTTTTAGGAAGAGGGCTTGGCTTATTCCAATTGCCGCAGAAATTGAAGTAGTTGCATGCCCTGTGTTGAACCCATCATGTGGACTTTCTTCTCTTTTAGGAAAACCCGAAATACCACCTTTTTGTCTCAATGAATGAAAATTTTTATAACGTCCTGTTATAAGTTTATGAGGATATGCCTGATGACCTACATCCCAGATGATTGTATCAACTGGGGTAGAAAAAACCCTATGCAAACTTACAGCAAGTTCCACAACCCCAAGATTGCTAGAAAGATGCCCACCATTAGTTGCCACAACATGTAATATTTCTTTTCTTATCTCACTACAAAGAACATCTAGTTCTCTTTTATTTAAGTGTTTTAAGTCATCTGGACTTTCTATT
The DNA here is from genome assembly GCA_963543085.1 of uncultured Treponema sp. Classification (GTDB taxonomy): domain Bacteria; phylum Spirochaetota; class Spirochaetia; order Treponematales; family Treponemataceae; genus Treponema_B. The sequence continues at coordinate 3,769 of CAUUAF010000111.1, forward strand.
TTTTCTAACAAACTCATATTCTCCATCCATAAAAATAAAGAGGATACACCTTAAAAAAGACGTATCCTCCTCATATAAAACACTCAAGACTTCAAACAAAGTAAGAAAAACTACTTATTCTTGTGTCTATTCTTTCTAAGCTTCTTCTTCCTCTTATGTGTTGCAATCTTTTGCTTTTTTCTTTTTTTTCCACAAGGCATGATCTTAACTCCTTAAAATAAGATGTAATGAATAATATTATAAATGTTTGTATTTTGTCAATGTATATATAATTATGTCAACTCAAGACCAGCATCAATAAAAATCTTTTTTGCTTTTTCACATTCTTCCTGACTTAAAGCTGGCACTCCTTTAAGTGGATATTCTAGCCCTAATTTTTCCCACTTAAAAGCACCCATTGTATGGTAGGGCAAAATATCAACCCTTTCCACATTTGGCAGACTTTTAATAAACTTTGCAAGTTTTTTTAAGAGTTCAAAATCGTAAGTAATTCCGGGAATAACTACATGCCTAATCCAAAGAGGCTTATTAATAGAAACCACATAATCTAAAAATCTCATAATAGGTTTTTGAGACACACCTGTGAGCATTTTGTGTTGTTTTTCGTCTATTGATTTTATGTCTAGCATAACAAGATCAGTGTATGAAAGAGCATTTCTCACGTCTTCATTTAAATAATAGCCTGATGTATCAAGGGCTGTATGAAGCCTCTCTTTTTTGCATAGTTTGAAAAGCTCTTCAACATACTTAGCTTGCAGAAGAGGCTCCCCCCCTGTAACAGTAACACCACCTGCCAAAACATAATAATGCTTATATCGCAAAACTTTCTGAAAAGTCTCACTCGCAGTCTCTATTATATGGGGAGTATTCCTATTCCATGTATCTCTATTATGGCAATACATACAATGAAGGGGACAACCTTGCATAAACACAACATAACGCAAGCCTGGCCCATCCACTGTACCAAAACTTTCATAAGAATGAATAAAAGCCATGAATTACATTGCTTGATTTATTGTCCTTGAAAGCACATCAAGCTGTTGTTCTCTTGTAAGCTTAACAAAGTTAACTGCATATCCTGAAACACGAATAGTAAGCTGTGGATATTTTTCAGGATATTTCATTGCATCTTCAAGTAATGAGCGGTCAAAAACATTCACATTCAAATGTTGTCCACCTTTAGGTGAAAAATAACCTTCAAGCAAGTTTTTAAGATTATCAATTTGAATGTCTTCATGCTTACCTAAGGCTGCAGGAGCTATAGCAAATGTATATGAAATACCATCACCTATGTGTTCAAATGGCAACTTTGCAACAGAAGATAACGAAGCAATTGCTCCATTTGTGTCTCTTCCATTCATCGGGTTAGCACCTGGTGAAAAAGGCTCTCCAGCACACCTACCACAAGGAGTAGAGCCTGTCTTTTTTCCATAAACCACATTAGATGTTATAGTAAGCACGGATTGAGTTGCTTTAGCATGTCTATAAGTTTCATGCCTACGCAAATAATTCATAAACTTTTTTGCCACCATAACAGCAAGCTCATCAGTTGCATCATTATCATTACCAAAAGGAACATACTCGCCTTCTCTTTTAAAATCAACTGCCAAGCCTTCTTCATTTCGTATAACTTTCACTTTTGTGTTTTTGATAGCTGCAAGAGAATCTGCCACAACAGCTAAACCTGCAATACCAGTTGCTTGAATGTGTTCCACATCAACATCATGAAGCGACATTTGAAATGCTTCGTAAGCATATTTATCATGCATATAATGAATAACCTTTAGTGCATTCATATAGACACCAGAAAGCCACTTCATCATTTGCTCAAATTTTTCCATCACTTCATCATAATCGAGATATTCACTTGTTATGCCTTCAAATTTAGGGGCTACTTGAACACCAGATT
>CAUUAF010000112.1:0-5554 GCA_963543085.1 uncultured Treponema sp.
ATAGCATTTCTGAAATACTTAGATTGCATGGAAAAAGATTTTGTATTATTTCTAGCATAGTTGAAATAGCAAATAGAGAAAGAGATGAAAAGCGTTTTTCACTAGGCCCTGTAACCCTTGCACTTGGCATTATCATCGTTCTTTATTTTTTCCCACTACGTATTGCAAGCATAGCTATTTTTTCTCTTAGTTTTGGGGATGGTTTTGCAAGTTTTATAGGTAAGTTGTATGGGAAGAAAAGGTTTATATTTGAAGGAAAAACCTGTGCAGGTAGTGTTGCTTGCTTTGTTGCAACCTTTATTGCTCAAATATTATTTACGCATAATGCAGTTTTTAGCATAGAAATAGCTCTTATAACATGTTTAGTTGAAGCTTTGCCTCTAAAAGATTTTGATAATTTGCTAATTCCTGTGTCTGTTGCTATTAGTGCAAAGCTACTTCTTAGCTTCGTCTTATAGCTTTAAGCATGGCAACAAATGTTGTTGCCATGTAATTGAAAACTAATAGCTATCACATAGCAAACTAGTTATATGATAGCTATTTTTCAAACTATTTAATCAAAATGAATTCAACACGTCGGTTTTTCCACCAATTGTCTCTATCGCTTAAAGAGGCAACAGGGCGAGAACCACCCATACCAATAGCAGAAAGTCTAGAAGAACGAACTCCATTTTTAATCAATATTTGCATAACAGCCTTTGCACGCAACGTTGAGAGAGGTATTAAGTCTCTCTTTTCTTCTGCTTCAGAGCCTGTAGTGGAGTTAGCATGACCTTCAACTTGCACTTGGTAGTCAGTAAACTTATTCAATATTTGTGCAACACGCTTTAATACATAAGTATTTTTATCCACAACATTTTCTTCCAAGCCTTTGAAGTCGTCAGCATTCGGTCGGAATATAATAGAAGGAACTGCAATTTTTAGCTTATCTCCATCACGAATTACAAGAATATCAACAGGTATATAACCTCTTATTGTGGAAGAAAGCCCCAACACATCTTTAGCTGTAAAAGTGAAAGGATAGTCTGTTGCAGACTGCACCATTTCTCCCTTTGAAGAGCGTCCGTCCCAAATTATTTCGTCAGTAATCTTACCTTTTCCACCAGTGCTCCAGAAATGCTTCCCACCAGTTTCCTGTGGTTCTGAAATCTCAAAAGACCAGCTATCAATGCCTATTTCAGTAATTGCCTTCAAATTAATAAATAGATCATCATCTATACCATCATTATCAGGACTAAAATACTTAGGTTTTAAGGCTACTGATAGTTTTGGTGGTGTTATGCATGAGGCAAATTCAGTGCTATTAACAGTAACTACATCACCTTTTGAATACTCAAGCTGAAGCTCTGCAGTAAAATTTCCTTCAATGAATTCTTCCCCTTCTTTACCATTCCATTTTATTGTTTTTGGAAGCTTTCCATGTTCGTCTTTATATAAGTATATGAGCTTAGGATTTTTGCCATTGGTACGAATCGCAAAACTCCATGTTGCGATACCTTCTTCTATATTTGTATGTAATGAGAAGGTTTGTTCATCTTTTATGCCATCATTATTAGGAGAGAAGGCTTCATATTCTTGTGTAACATAAACTTTTGGAATTCTATCGTCAACTATAATATCTTTTATTGCTTTAGTTGTAGTGTTTCCAGCCTTATCTGTTGCAGTTATAGAATAGACAAACCTTCCATTTTCAAGTCTATTTCCAGCATCGTCGCATGCATCCCAATCAAAATCTGTAGCTTGTCCATTCCATTGCATTTTTCTCACAACATCGTTTCTTTCATTTGTGATTGTAGCTTGCCATAAATCTTCTTTTGAAGATGTTTGTTTAATTGGCAATGTTGGATGTTTTGTTCCTTGATTAGGAGAAAATACTAGATAAGGAGTGGATAATTCAACACTAGGATAGGTTGTGTCAATCTCTATACCACCGAGACTAGACTTTGCTGTTTGCTTATTTTCAAGTTCTACTTCCAAAGTAGCTTGATAAAAACCGTCCTTGCAATATGTCGCATTTTTTAAGTCAGAAGTATTTTCTTTTGCTTCATCAGCTAGAGCTCTCCATATAATTCTGCTAGGTGGCTCTCCTTCACCTTCTTTTGTATTTACTATTGTTCCATCTGCTTCGTTTGAAATAGTTAAACGATATGATGTAATCTTTGTTTTAGAGCGTATAATTGGAAGAAGTGTTAAGAAATCTTTCACTCCATCATTATTTGGAGAGAAAGTGAGTAAGTCAGATTGCAAAATTACATCTGCTTTTTCTGTGTTAAGAGAAACTATAACTGTGTTAGATGTGGCTTTGTTGCCTGCTTCGTCTTCACCTTCTAAAAGGTATGCATATTTTCCATCTCTCAACAAAACTCCTTCTTTACTGAGCCCTGTCCATTCGGTTTTCTTTGGTACATTGTTGCCAAAGTTTATAGTATTAACAGCTTCTCCTTCTTTTTCATCATTTTGGTTAAAACTAAATATCTTAGCTTTCCATGAATCGCTAGAAGCTTCTTGTGTGAAAATAACACTATCTAGTTTTCCATCTCCATCAGGTGAAAAAATACTTGTATTTGCACTTACTTTTGCAACTGGAGGTGTAACATCAAGAATAAACTGAGGAGATTCTCCTGTTGATATAAATCCATTGTTATATTCTCCCTTAATGCTTGCAAAATATGCCCCTTCCTTTAGCATTGAACCATCGTCTTTTTTACCATCAAAAGAAATAGCTTTGATATTTGAAGGAGATAGCTCAATGGATTTAACAACATCTCCAATTGCATTTTTTATTTCTAAAGTGCATTTTATGAGCCCAGCCATGCTTAGAATTGGATTTAGAGTAATGGTGTCGTTAACTCCATCACCATTTGGAGAAAAATATTTTTTATAAATATTGATAGCTACATTTGGCTTATTAGTGTCCACTATTATATTGTTGATTGTCTTTTTGCTTTCGTTTCCTGCTCTGTCTTTTGCAGAAACTGTGTATGAATATACACCATCAGAAACAATTTCACCTTTTTCGTCTTTTCCATCCCATGTGATGTTATGTAGGTTATCATTTTCAATATTAAATGATTTTATTTTTCTGTAGTGACTATCAAAAATAGTTGCTTCCCATAGGTCTTCTTTAGAACCACTTTGAGAAATAACAAATTCGTCTTTGCTTCCATCTCCATCAGGAGAAAATATCTTTACTTTTGTAGCATCTTCTTCCTTAATATTTATGGAAGGAGGTGTGTTATCTACCACAACAGTGAACTGTCCAACACTACTAAAATTGTTGTTATCATCCGTTGCTTGCACTGTGAATGTGTAGTTTCCATCTTTTGCTACTTCACCTGAATCAAGCGTTCCATCCCATCGCAATGTGCTTGGAACTTCCACATTACCTTTGTGTTGACCTAATAGCTTAAAGAATGAAGAAGCTGATTTTAATTCTCTTATTGGTTTTTTGTTTTCAATTTTGCGAATGACATTGCCCTTTTCATCTTTAATTTCGCATAACCATGATGTTACGTAGCGTTTGTCAGTAATTTTGAATGGCAATTCCATTGCGTCTTTTATACCATCGTTGTTAGGAGATATATATATTCCTTCTGTGTTTCCGACTTCAATTTTAGGTCCTTCAGTGTCTTTTGTACCAAACTTAGTGGTAACACCTAGTCCAAATGCCCATATATTGTTGTAAAAAGGTCTTGCAGCAAATTGTGGAGCTATTTCTGTTTGTTCTAATCCTTGTTTTGCAGAGCCATCTTTGTTTTTAGGATTGACTTTAAAGCGAACACCAATACCAATAGAAGGAATATGTGTTTGTTTTTTATTCATAGTTTCTAATAAGTTAAGAGTATAGGCAGTTCGGATTGTAACCATGTCCATGATGAGCATGCTAAGCCCTGTGTCAAACGTCATATTGCAAAAAGCAGGAGCTGCTAAATCTGCATGAAAGCCCATTTTAAATTTAGGAATTGAAACAAGATAGGTTGAAAAACCAATATGTGGAGTTACAATAGAAGGATAACCTATCATTTTGCCATTTTCTCTTGTGCCATTGGTACGTGGATTGTATGGTTTTCCAATTCCTGTAAGAGAGACGCCAAGCTTAGAATCTTTTAGAAAACCTAAATCTCCAAACTTATATAAAACACCAAGGTCAAGACCTAAAGACCAGTCTGTTCCTCCAGAAAAATATGAACCGAGACCTACATATAATTTTTCTGTTATGTCTTTTGAGTACGAAAATCGTCCCTCTCCAAATGTGCCAAAATTTAGGCTATCAAAACGTACATGAGTGAAATTAAGAGTGCCACCTATAACCCCCCAATTTGCAGGATATATAAAGCCTGCTGTAAGAGCATGTCCGAAGCCTTTTTCTGGTTTTATACCAGCTAAGAGAATGTAAGAAATATCAAATATTGGGTTTTCTTCTCCTGCTGATAATGCAGGGTTTAGGCTTAAAGCACCTGGCAAGGTATCGCTCAAGCTACCTCCTGTAACACTTATTCCACCTCCTAAAATGGATGGTGAATAAAGAGACGGAAAAAGCTCTCCACCTACAGGTGGATTATAAGGTTCAATGGCAAAGACATACGCATTGAATAAAACTAGACTGAAAAAAATTAAAAGTTTTTTTGAAAATGTCATTTATTCTCCCTCTTCTTAGATGATATCTATAAAGTATCGGCTTGATTCACTTATAAAAAAATAGATTTTTCTAATAGTTTCTATTTAATGAAAAAGATGATATAGTAAAGCCTGTGAAAAAGACGCTTGTTTCAATAAATGTTTATTCCTCCCATTCCATTCTACTCCTATATTTCATGAAAAATCTATTAAAAAAATTAGAGTACATTAGCTAGTGTTATGGTAGTACATTAGTTAATGTTATAGCAGTACACTAGCTAATGTACTGCCCCCAAGTCGCTCGATTTAGGGATCGCAAGTCGAGCGATTTCGCTACCCTAAGTCGAGCGGTTTGGGGGGTGTAAGTCGAACATGTTGCATATGCGAGGTTGTTAAGTTTAGCTCTCAAAAAATCTTACACGTATCAGTTGTGAATACGACCACAATCCAATGATTTTCCTTACAAAAAAAACTATGCTAGACATTTTTGTATCTTGCAATAAAACCATGTTTTTTATTATTCTAACACTAGGTTAGCTTTTATAGAGCTAAAATAGGCATGGAGGAAATATGATGGCATTGATTGTTGGACTCATTTTAATTGGATTTACTGTGTTTGCAGGATTACCTCAAGGTTTAGGTTGGTATAAAGATATGTTACTGGTTTTGAGAGGTGGCGTACCAATTTTTACTGCTTTGATAGGTCTTATATCCATATTTGTTGGGATAGCAGACATAAGAGATAGGCAAGATGAAAAGAAAGAAGAAGAGAAAATGAAAGAACGGTAAATTGTAAAAAATATTGCCCAGTTTTTTTCAAAAAAAATGGTTCACCTGAACCAAAAAACCATTATAATGAAATTATAAACAGAAAAATAACAAATAATAGGAGGTACAGATGAACCCAATTAATAATGCTGACGATACCACAAATGAC
>CAUUAF010000113.1:0-5534 GCA_963543085.1 uncultured Treponema sp.
CAAAAAGCATAAAAAGCTGTGAAGGCTGCAGTCTCCAACAAATTAAACGTACCAGAAAAAATAAAAATCACTATCAGAATCGGAAGAAGAAGCTCAAATAGACAAGAAACAAAAGATATTAAAACTGAGCGGATACTAAATGGAATCTTTGCAGAGACGCTATTCTGCCTCTTTTCTCCTTTTCCTTTCTTAATTCCAATAGCGATCATACCTACTGCCATCAAGATTCCTGGCAGTATTGCTCCCTTAAACATGTCCATAAAGTAGACATCCATCACGTTTGTAGTGCTATAGATGATTATTGCAAGACTTGGAGGAAAAAGAATACCCACAGAACCAGAAGCTGTGATAAGAGATTCTGCGTCATCTTTAGAATAACCAAATCCTGAAAGAACTGTGCTTAATATTCCACCTAATGCAAGTATACTAATACCAGAAGCTCCTGTAAAAGTTGTAAATACAGTAATAACTAAAACAGTTGCAATTACAACTCCACCTTTCAAATGCCCTATGGTATTTTTAATAAAATCTAAAAAGCGACTTCCTGCACTACCTTTAGAGAGTATGTAACCTGCCATAGTAAAAAGAGGAATGGCTGCAATACCACCACCACTATTTGTTAATATGTGATAGGCTTCGTTTGAAATTGTATCAACATAGCCACCACTTACGTTGAAGGCTACAATAGTGATAAAAGAAATAACAACAAATAACGGAAGCCCTAAAAATGCCAAAACAATTGCTGAAAACATCAAAGGCAAAGTAATAAAATGAGCAATACTAGGTATAAAGGAAGCTAAAAAATCAAAAAAATTAAAAACAAAGCTTAAAGAATTATTATCTTGAAGAAGATGATAGGTTATAGACGCAATTGAAGAAGAAGAAGCAAAAATGCTCAAGCCCAAGCTAACTATAATGGTGTAAATATTTCTACTATGCACTATGTTTAAGACAAGAATAAAAGCATACATTAGAGGCAAAGCTAAAAATATAAATCTCACAGGGATATACCATATAAGTTCTTCTTTTGAAAAAATAGCAAAGAAATTAGGAAATGCAGAAAAGAAAAGAACATTTAAAGTAAATATAGAAAAACCATAGTTAATCTGCTGAATAAGCTTTTTAGCCTTTTCTGGTAGTTTTAACAAAAATGCGTCCACACATAGCTGTTTTTTATCTATCTCTGTCAAAATACCTGCAAAGCAGGAAAAAACAAACACTATGTGAATCAATGCCATGTCACTATCCAATATTGGAGTGAATTTAGTTATAATAAATAGTCCTAATGGCAATAAAATCAATAGGCTAGAGAGAATTGCAACAACTAATGATATAGCTTTATTCAAAAATGTATCTTTTAGTTTATTCATTGTGTTATTACTTTTTATTTTGAGAAAGAAGAAGATGGATTCTATCAAATAAACTGCGATTCAAAGCTTGTGAATTGGCATTAAGAACATCATTAGCATTTTTTTCAAATTCTTTTGCCCAAGCATCTAGTTGTTCTTTAGTTGGAACTATTAGCTTACATCCAGCACTAGCCATTTTTGCAATGCACTCCCTATCTGTTTTTTCTAAAGACTCATTCAATGTTTTTGTAGTTTTCGCTGTACTTTCTAGTAAAGCTGTCTTAAACTCATCAGGAATCTTTTTCCACGCATCATTTGAAATAACAAAAGCCCCCATCACAGGACATAGTTTTGCATCCAAGACATAATCAATATCTTTATAAAGCCCTGCTGCATAAGAAAGAAGTGGAACAGCAAAAAATCCTCTAGCCCCTCCACGACTTTTTAATGATTGCACAAACTTATTTGCACTAACATTTTCAATATTAAATCCACTAATTTTAAGACAATCACTCAAAACAGGAGAATCCAAACCTGAAACTGCCATCTTAATTTTTTTTAATTCTGCAAGAGTTTCATAAGAATCTTTTGTATAAAAAGAAAGCCAGCCAACATTCGACCATGCTATAATCTTGCACCCAGCTTTTTCAACTTTTTTCTCCATCTCGCTACCATATTTTGAAAGAACTAAGTCTAATTCGTCTTGATTTTGAATTAGAAAAGGAACAGAAAGAGTATAAAAGCCAGCTGTTGGAGCTAGTTCATGTAAACCAACTGTAGAAAACAAAGCACCGTCTATTGGAGCTTTTTGACCAGGTCTTGTAGACTTTAGTTTCTGTATACCTGCTTTTTCTCCACCAAGAACTGTCATATCATAAAATTGGAGCTTAACTTGTCCTTTAGTAATGCGAGTCCATTCTTGAGCCATCTTTTTTAATTCAATATCCCAAGGAGACCTAGCAGGGGCAACACTTGCAATTTTAAGTGTTATAACCTCTGAGTATGAACAAAAGAATAAAGAAAAAAATAAACAACAAGACAAAAAACGTTTCATATATAAAAACTCCACAAATATTTTTAATTTTCTAATATAAAATCACTTTTATGTGCCTTAAGCCACCTAGCATAATTTTGCGATAGGGTTATCATAAGCTTATTTTCAGGTTGCAAAGAAGAATCAATGCTTAAAGCCTTTTCTATAGCTTCATCAAAGCCTTTACTATCTTGCGTTGGAATGCAAAAAGAAGACGCATAAGTTACATAAATAGAAGCACTCATTCCTTTTGAAAACTCTAGTGCCTTATTGTAAGCATTCTTTGCTTTTTCTTCTCCTCCGCCCAAACTTTCAGGAGCACCTGCATAAAACTTTGCGAGAATTTCCCAACTAGCTCCGTTATTAAAAGAGCTATTCAATTCGCATACTTTTTCGAGCATAGCCTTACCCACATATACTAAATGACTAGTCTCTGTGTTCAGAGGTTCAAGAGCAAAAACGGCAAGGGAAGCAGCACCAGCCCAATACAAAGATTCAATGTCTTCAATGCTAAATTTTTCAAGTGTTTCAATAATTACTTTTTCATCACTACCGTTAAAAATCTTCTTACTTCCAGCTACTGAAAGTTCCAATGAATTAAGAATTAAATCATATCCTTTTAAATATAGTTTCCTAGCCCTTGCAAAACCATCGTTTTTCTTATCATACTCAGTGTCAGGTAAGAACATTGCAGGAGTTTCTACAAAAGCATTAGCATACATAACATAGAATTCACCTGTCATCAAGCTAAGCCCCTTATGTGTTTTATCTTGCAACATCATCATTTCATAAGTTTTAATAATAATTGGAAAAGTAGCACCTACCAACTCAACATCCTCTTCTCCCAAAAAAGCTAACATCATGTTAGGCACTTCAACACCTTTGTCTTTTAGTTTTTGCACTCGCATAGCTTCTTTTTCTTTTTGTTTATATGATGGAGCCATTGCATCTGCTACATTATTGAAAACCATCTTTCTTATAGAACATGAAGATATAAAAAAGATAAATACAATAAGTATAAATACATTCTTTCTATTCATTTTCTCCCTTTTTCTTCTCATAAATGAAAGCTTCATAAGCAGCTATTGTTGCAGATAAGCTAATTTCATAAACCTTGCCTTCAAGGCTATGTCCTTCCATAATATAGAGGGATTGTAATATTCCTTCTAATTCTTCAATAGAACACGAAACATTACTTTTAAATCTTCTATTCAACAACCTCAACTCATCTTCAAAAATTTCATTAAATTTATCTTGTTCCCACGAATCTGATTCAGACATTTATTTCACTTTCTTGTATATTTTATCATGATCATAAAGCCCATTGCGCTTCTCTCCATGAAGTGGAGGAATAATCAATATCATTCCTGGTTCAATTAAATCTGGATTAGATGAATCTGGGAATTTATCTTTATTGGCTTCATATAATTTCTTCCACATAAATCCATTACCATAAACTCCATCCAGTTCCGCAATAGTCCAAAGACAATCACGTTCTCCTCTCCATGTTCTCACCTTATACGTTGAAGGCAGAGTAGCAAAACTTCCCTCATCTCCTTCAACTTCTGATAATGCAGTTAAAACTTTCTTAGCACAAGCAGTTGCCACATCATAATCTTCATTATTAAATGCTATTCCACCTGCTTGCAAGGCCTCAGTTGCTTCGTTAAAAAGATCGGGATATTTAACTTGAGCTTTATTATTCTTTGCCCACTCATAACGAGTTCTAGCCTTATTCATAATCTGTTCAGCTTCTATCCTAGCTAACATTTTTTGAATAAATTCAGCAGAAAGACGAGCATATTCTTCTGCAAGACGTGAATATTCCATAGAAGCATCATAATCACCTTCATCCAATGCCTTAGCACTTAATTGAGCATAAGCACGAGACTTTCTTTGATATTCATTATCTTCATAAGAGAGTGCAAAAAGCATAGTAAAAGTAAACAAGCACAAAACAATCATTAAAAACTTTTTCATCACTCATCTCCTAATTTTCTTCATCTTCTTTGATGCTATCAACATCTTCTTTTTTTGAATCTCTGTTTTCTAAACTAGAAGAATCTAATTCGTCAAAACCTTCTGTCCCTTCAGCTAAAGGAGATATTTTATCTGCCTCACTAGCCAATGAAGAAGATTCTTTTAATTTTTCGTTTGCACGTTCAAGAGCGAGAACAGCTTCTTTCCTTTTTTCTTCTACTATTTTGTATATCTCGTTAAAAGTATTACAAGAAGCTGTGTATGACATATAAGCCTCTTTATACTTTTTATCTGTCATATAAACATTGCCTACATTATATGATCCAACTGCTTCGTTGTAATTCTTTGTCATACTTCTAGATGCTTTTATACCATCACATTTTTCTTTTGCCTCTCTTGCAAGTTTTTTTGCAGAATTTGCAAATTCAAGATAACCTCTATCATATAAAGATTTATACAAGGATAAAGACTGTTCAGAATCTGAAAGGGAAGATAAATCTTCCATATTATACTTCTCTATAGCCTCAGCATACAAATGCTCAGCGTCATTATATTTTTGAAGATCATAATCCTGAAATTTATTCTCTTCAATCTCTTTTTTGTATTCAAGACATTTTGCAAGATTAGTGAGAGTTTGATACATATTTTTAGCTTGTTCAAACTTTTTAAGTCCTTCTTTTTTATCCTTAATTGAAATATCTTTTGCAAGACGCAACTTCTCATCTGCTTTTTCAAATAATGAAGAAAGGCTCTTATCTGCACCATTTTCTATAGCTTCTTTTCTTGCTTTTTCTGCCTCTCTTGCCATTTTACTTACTGCTTGTTCTTCTTCATTGGTATTTTCAATGATATTATCTGATTTTACAGGTGGAGGATTAACCGCAGTCGGTGCGGTTTTGCAAGCAATAAATGAAATTAGAATAAATAAAAATAAAACACGTTTCATCATAACCTCAAGCATATTTTCCGGGTAAAAATGCACCTCCATTCTATACTTTTTTTATGTTTTATGCAAGTTTGACTTTAAGTTAAGTTTATTGGTGGAATTTGGTCGTATTCACGACCGCAACATTTACGATCTCGCATATGCAAATCGCTCGAGTTGGGGATGCGAAACCGCTCGATTTGCATATGTGAAATCGAGCGGTTTGGGGGCAGTACATTAGCTAATG
>CAUUAF010000114.1:0-5385 GCA_963543085.1 uncultured Treponema sp.
GCGGTTTGGGGGCAGTACATTAGCTAATGTACAACCATAACACTAGCTAATGTACAAGGATAATTTTAGTTAAAGTACAGCACTGACTTTTGATAATCCATTTTTGCAAAATAAGACATAAAAAAGATTACCATAAAATTCGAAGATGTTTGAGAATATATATCTATAAAATGAATATTAGCTTTCACGTTTAGTCTATTATATCAACTTTTTCTATTAAATTTAAGGATATTTTATAATTTAACCTTATTTTTTGCTCAAAAAGGCTTCTATTGTATAATAGAGAAAATTATGTATACTTTGTACCATCAGATCTTTGCACTTTTCTTAAAATTTAAGAAAGAATTTATGAGGCATAAATGGCACTTTTAATTATTTTATCCAAAATGATAGGTAGCTTAGGTTTCATTCTTTACGGAATGAAAATAATGAGTGATGGTATTCAAAAGAGTGCTAATAAAGGTGTCCAAAAAGCTTTAAATTTAATGACTGGAAATAGGTTTCTTGCTGTCTTAACAGGTATTATTGTTACAGGATTAGTGCAATCTTCTGGGGCTACTACTGTTATGACCGTGTCGTTTGTTAATGCTGGGCTTTTAACCCTTGAACAAGCGATAGGGCTTATTTTTGGGGCTAACATAGGAACTACTGTAACAGCGTGGATTGTTTCAATTGTTGGAAAATTCTCTCTTTCAGCCTTTGCTCTTCCAGCCTTTGGTTTGGGCTATTTTTTGCATTTTTTTAGAAAGTTAAAATGTGAGAATGTTGGTGAAGCGATTATGGGCTTTGCCTTGCTTTTTATTGGATTGGATTGGCTTACACAAATAGCTCCAAACATTACAAATGAACATTTATCATTTATTGGAATACTTAAAAAAACAGGTCCCTCTGCGGTCTTTGTTGGTGTTTCTTTAGGTCTTATTTTGACTGTAATTTTACATTCTTCTAGTGGAACTACTGCCGTGGTCATTGCTATGGCTCAGTCTGATGTGATTGGGTGGGAGTTCGCTGCTGCTAGTATTTTGGGAAGTAATGTGGGTTCCACAGTGGATGCTATTTTAGCTTCAATAGGTTCTCGCCTCAATGCAAGACGAGCTGCAGCGGTGCACGTTCTTTTTAATGTTGCAGGTTCTGTTATTGCTCTTTTGTGTTTTCGTTTTTCGTTATGGTGTATTGATTATTTTACTCCAGGTGAACCTTCAATAAACAATATAGCATTTAGAATTGCAATATATCACACTCTTTTTAATGTGGTAAACACGATTATTGCACTTCCATTTCTTAATACAATTGCAAGGTTTGTGCGTTTTCTAATAAAACCAAAAGAACACGAGAGTGAAGACGAAAAATATGGTGTTTATATTTTCCCATTTCAAGCTCCTAGTATGAAAGAAAATATAAGTTCCTATATAGTGGCTGCGGAACATGAAATAGTTAAGATGTCTAACATTGTTTGCAAGATGTTTGCTATATTAAAAGGCGTCTTAAAAGAAAATGAAAAAGCGTCATTTGATCAAGCAGAGAAATATCTTGCTGAAAAAGAAGACTATGTGGATCAAATGCAGGATGAGTTATCTGAATATCTTGTTTCTAGCTTAGGGCTTTCACTTTCAGAAGAAGATAGGGAAAAGGTTCGTTCAATGCTAGAAATTGTGGATAACTTAGAAAATATTACTGATGAAATATATGAAGTAGCTATCTTTATAACAAAAAAGAATACAAGACTAGAAAAATCAATTTCACAAAAAGATATGGAAAAGTTGATTTCTTATACTAACCTTGTTGATGAGTTTATACATTTTGTGCATAGCCATTTAAATGCACCTATGTCACCAGAGCAATTTCAAAAAGCATCTAAGATGGAAAATGAAATTGACAAAATAAGAACTGACCTTAAAAAATATGCTAGTAATCAACTTGAAAAAGGTGCAGCCGTAAAAACTGAGTTGCTATATATTGACATAGTTAGGAATATAGAAAAGATTGGTGATTTTGCGTTTACTATTTCAAGATTCCTTTATCAGTTGTATAAAGCATAGTGCAGTATAGTGTAAGTTAATGTGGTTTCGTAACTATTGTGTTTATATAAGTTTTTATCTATATCTTTAGGAGGCTAAGTATGTTGGATAATGCGAAGATTAAGGAAGCAATTGAAAATATAAGACCTATGTTGCAAGCAGATGGTGGAGATGTGGAATTAAAGTCAATTTCGGACGATGGTAAGATTTATTTGAGTTTGCAAGGTGCTTGTGGTTCTTGCCCTATGGCAACTTTAACATTGAAAATGGGTATTGAAGCAAGGCTTAAAGATATGTTTCCTGAAGTGACAGAAGTTGTGTCTGTTTAGGGGAGCGTGGGTTATGTCTGAAATATTTGATTTTAGCTCTGTGGTAGAGCTTTTGATGGGAGATGAAGAAGTCGCAAAAGAATTATTAAAAAGCTATCTTTTGCAAACTGAAGAACAAATGGAACTTTTGAAAAATCTCTTGCTTGAAGCTAATTTTGAGAGCAATAGAGATGAGGTGAGACGCAAAGCTCATTTGATTAAAGGTAGTTCTTTGAATGTTAGTGCAAAAGCCCTTGCAGACACTATGTTGCAAATGGAAAAGGGAGCTAATACACTAAAACTTGAAGAGTTATCACAACTATATGAAGTTGCTACAAAAAAGTTTGAAGAGCTAAAAAAAGAGATTGGTAAGATTGTGTCTTAGAAGATATTTGTTGATTTTTTCAAGATATCTAGTAAGTTCTATATAAATGATTACACTGAAATTGATGTGCTATTTAACTTAATCAAAATATAAGTTAATGGATTTTTTTTACATACCGAAAATGTAGGGGAGTGTGGGTGGCACAATAGGGAACATGGAGGTTGGTATGTATTTAATTCAAAAAGCAAAAGGTAAGACATCATATTGTTCAATTGTTAGTGAAAAAGAAAGCGGATATGTGATTAAAATATGTAGAGATATAGAAGGCTATATAAAAGAAAGTGAAGATTATATTGAGAAGGATTTGTTTGATTTATGTCTTCGCACAGGATACATTCAAGAGATAACCAATTAGTTTTTTCATTTGCAATTTTGATAAAGCTCGCTTCACTTTGAAGTGAGCTTTTTGTATTAAGTAGTTTTAACTACTTAGATTAAACGAATTCTAATCAACTTTTAGTCTGCTTTTTAAGACTCTTATCTTCAGCGATTTGTTTAATATCAACTTTAGTTCTTGTGTTTTCAATGGATATATTATTTTTAGTTAGATTTTCCAATTTTATGCAAACTATTGCCTTATTCATGTTAAAGGAGTATATTTGTAAGCGTATTCTAATTAGTGAGGTGCGTTGTGAAAAAGTATACCGTTTGTCTATTATTTTCTGTTGTTTGTCTTTTTTGTTTGTCAGCACAAGGTTTGACAGGTAAAGATATAATGTTAAAATCTAAAAACCGTGAAAAGCCTAAAACTTCAAGCTACAAAATTGAAATGACTTTAATTAATTCACGTGGAAACACAAGAGTTCGTGAAGTTTCTGCATATAAAAAAGACTATGGCACTGACGAGAAAAGTGTTATGGTGTTTCTAAAACCAGCGGATGTTAAAGGTGTGGGTTATCTTTCTATTTCTTACGAAGAATCAGGTAAGAAGGATGATCGTTGGCTTTATATGCCTTCATTAAAGAAATCAAGAAGAATTACTGGCTCAGGCTCAGGTGATGATTTTATGGGAACAGATTTCACATATGATGATATGTCTGGGCATGAGATTGAAGACTACACTTACACTTTGCTTGGTGAAGAGAGCATTGAAGGTAAAAAATGCTGGAAAGTTGAATCTATTCCACTTCCTAAAATCCGTTCAAATTACTCTAAATTTGTCTCATGGGTTGACCAAGAATCGTTAATTCCTATCAAAGCAGAGTTCTATGATAAACAGTCATCATTACTAAAAGAGATGAAAGTGCAAAGCCTTAGAAAGATTGATGACTTTTGGACAATAGAAAAAATCCAAATGGAAAACTTACAAAAAAAACATAAGACAATCATCGAAACGAAAAAGATTGAAAACAATAAGCCATTGAAAGATGAGCTTTTTAGAGTTTCCACACTAGAATCTGGCACATTAAAATAACTTGGTAAACACTGATTAAATCTATTACTCAAACTACCTTAATAACAACACAGCTTTAATCAGTGCTTTCTTTACTCCCTTGTTTTTAAGGAAATAAGATTATGATTAAAAAATTCTCATTATGCTTAATGCTTTTGTTGTTGGGGGGCTTTTGCTTAACTTATTCGCAAGAGATGGACGGGAGTTATTCATCTGACGAAATGTCTTCAGACGAAGACTATAATGATGACGAAAGTGAAGGTCTTCAATTTGACTTTGGTGGTAAGATTGAAAGTGTTCACGGTTTAGGCTTTTTGAAAGGTTTTGATTACCTTGCTTCTCGAAACTTTGTTTCAGGCTTTGTCCAAATGTCGTTATATGGTTCATCGGCTAAAATCTCTGCAACAGCGGAATATAACTACACAAACAAAGAACGAACAGGCTTTCGCCTAAATGAAGCATACTACAAATATTCCAACAGTATTTTTGAACTCTGTATCGGTAGGCAACACGTTGTCTGGGGGCAAGCTGACGGTTTCACGCTTACCAATGTGATTGCAGCAAAAGATTCAAGAGAGATTACTAGCATAACAAACGACGATTCGCTTCTTCCAAGTGATGGAATTAGATTAAAGTTCTTTCATGATATTTTCACCTTTGACGCTATGATCATCCCATTCTTCACCCCTAATAAGCTACCTCCTTTTTCATTTGAGTTGGGCAAAAACAAACCTCCTCTTTACATAGATTTGCCAACTGAGCAAAAGGCAAGTATATTTACTGTTCCTGTAAGATACACGAAAGAAGAGACGAAAACTCCACGTCATTTTCTTGACACAGAAATGGGAACACGGTTTTCATTTTTCTTATCCAGAATAGACTTTTCTTTTTCCGCTTTTTATGGTTGGGATAAGAATCCTATGTTTGTGAGAGAGGGTGTATTAAATACAGAAAAGCAAATGTTTCCAGCACCTATTGGACAGCAAAATGTGCCCAAATCAATTGATGTCAATATAATTCCTGAATACTACAGAATTGCGATGATTGGAACAGATGGAGCAATTCCTATAGGAGACGTACTTCTGCGTTACGAAGCAGCTTATGTTTGGGGAAGACACTTTGAACCAAAAGAGCAAATAAGTGCATTGCCAGAACCACCTCTTCCAGATAAATCTGTTGCACTCCAATTTAATCGTCCATTAAAAAAACATCAGCTATTGATGCTCGCAGGGCTTGATTGGAATAGGAGTGGATGGACTCTTTCTGCTCAATATTTTGAAG
>CAUUAF010000115.1:0-5236 GCA_963543085.1 uncultured Treponema sp.
TACCTTCAAAAAAAGAATCACCTGAACTTATTGAACGCCCACGAACACTAGCACTTATACTATTGTCAAAAATGACCTTTATTTTTTCTTTAGACTTATCTCTTGTCTCATAAGAAAATTTTATCACCTTTTTGCCATTTTCTGTTTTTGCATCGTTTGCATTAACAATATATTCAATACTATTTGCATTAAGCTCTGCTTTTTTGGTTCCATTGATGCTCCAATAATCTACAACTTTGTTTGCCACAACATTAAAAGCCTCTAAAACAATATGGTCTCCTACCTTCACTTCTTCACCACTTCTAATCAGTCCTATATCTTTAAGAGCAGCTATAATTTCTGCGTCATTAAATTCAATGACTATTTTTTCGCCCGGTAAAACAGGGTTATCAGGATTACTTGGGTTATCAGGACTATTCTGATTATTCGGCTTATTCCCAGTTCCAGCACAAGCAAAAACCATTGCAAGAAATACAATGGAAAAGACCAAAGACACATTTTTAACAAAATTTTTCATCTTAATAATTCCTCCTTAAAGAATTTAAGAATATAAGCATTCCTATACAGGAACGTTAAAAGAGACAAAAACTATATTTTTGGAAAAAGAAAAACACGATATTATTATTTTAACAATAAGATTAGATAAGCTTTTCTTAAAAAAGATTGATAAAATTGAGATTACACAAGGTGGGATAATCGACACATACTCATCGTACCCCCCCCCATGTCATATTTGCAATATATTCATAAATAAACATAAGATACTTCATCACTATAAAAGCTAGTATATTGAATCTAATAAAAGCTGTAAAGTACTTCATTTGAAAACATAATGCAACACTAATAACTTTCTCGATTAATTAGCAATATAATTAGAACTTTTAGAAATACAAACTATATAAAAAGAAAATGATACAATATTTAAATTGGGGATATGATATGCTACTATCTTATGCTGATCTATGAAAATGATAAAGAAACTTTTAGACTATTATTTCAAAGAAACTCCAATTTCTGTTTTTGACGCTCTTAAAGATAAGTCAGCAATTGCTAGTCTTAATATCAATAAAGAAATGTTTTTGTATGGTGGAGATAGACTATATGATTATCTAGCAAATGGCATATTACATTCAATTGAGCTTAATAAAGATTATAATTTTGATCATCCAGTATCTGTCAAAGTAGCAGGGAAAAAGAAATATGTTCTTCCATCAGAAGAATTAAAAAAATACTAAAAGAGTGATATGGGAAAATAATTAAAATAGACTAGAGGAAGTAATTGGAACATTTAAGAACATCTTAAATGTAAGATTTCCTTAATGCCCACCTGCCACGAAAACTAAAATGAAATCGAGGCTCCCTCACTACCAACCAATAATAACATCGCCACTCCTTTCGAAGTGGCGATGAAAAGAAATTCATTTAAACTGACATTCTTTTTTAATCTTTTGCTTTAACTTTTACAACATATGTAAAGCAGTCTTTCTTCAGTTCTTTATCCCACATGTTGCACTTGAATGTGAGTTCATTCTCACTTCCATCTTTCAACTTTGCCACATCAAACTTTAACATATAAGACTGCTTTAAACCATCCTCTTCATCAGCTGTTTGTGCAAGTTTTTCAAAGCTACCCTGCCCCTCCGTATCTTTCACTTTGAAACCACCTTTATCATCATCCCAAACATTAATAGCTACATAGATATGCTTATCAGAATCTTTAATTTCAGATTTTTTAATCTCAATCACATCATAAGCGATGTTTTCAAACTCTTCAAACTTAGCAGTTGAGTTATCTTTAGCCTTATAACTCCATCTAAGAGAAATTGGATTAAGATGTATCGTATATAACCCATTTTCATCGTCTGTAGAACCATCTTCTGCAACAACCCATGCTTTTAGTCTTGTAGGTTTATCTGTGAATAAACCAATTGACTCAGTAGTGTGCACCCCATTGTTATTAGTCATCACCTTGTATTTTTCTGCTGGTGTAGTTCCCGTAGGGAAATCTATCATATCACCACTAGGAGATACTAAAGCATACCTCACAGTTGCTTTTGCACTTTCTGTATACACACCTGTGAATTTAATGCTAGTAGTTCCATAGTCATCAATATATTCACCTTCTGCCCCTTCTTTATATTCCACTTGAACATATAACTTAGGACGATCTCTTTCTACAACAAATTTTGCATTGTTTTTAGCAATCTTTGTACCTGTAATTTTATATGTACGTGTTGCAGTAAGATATTTTTTAGGTTCTTTTGGTTCAACCTTTATGATTACAGTACGTTCAGGTGTTTGTTCTCCATCTAATAAATTCACATCGCGTGTAGCTTGCCAGAAAGGTACATTCTCACCATCTTTCAACGCATCAATATCACAAACAACAGGAGCTGAATCAACATCTTTTACTGTAATAGTTACACTTTTCATTATGTCGCTTTTTGCTTGAACCAAAACTAAAGCAGTTTCTCCATTAACTTTTATCTCAGCACCATCCTTTTGAAGTTTCATATCAACACCAAAAGCCAACGGCATATCAACGGCAACACCAGAGCTTTGCATCTTTAAAGTGTAGGCTAAAGGTTCATAGAGAGAATCATCATTTGGAATGAGTTCAACTTTTAAAGAATACGGTTTTTTTGCTTCAGGCATACTAAATGATGAACTTGCTTGCCAACTATCAAAAAAACCTGCTTGCACTTTTTGGAATTCAACTTCTCGTGGAGCTTCTCCTTCAAAAGTAAAACGTACATGCTTAACCATATTAGCAACAGATTCATCAAAACTTGCCACATTTGGGACAACATCAAAACCATTAATTTCATAAAGTGGAGCTGTGCCGTCTGTAAGATGTTCTTTTACATCGTTTGGCATTTTAGAAGATGGCAAACCATTAATCTGAAAACTAAATGGACGTGCAGGAATCCTAATCTTTTTGCCTGATCTCTTTAGACGAAATTTCAATGTTAAATCTCTATATTCTTCTGTGTTTTTAGGATGAACTACAACTTCTATTTGATGTTCTAACAAATCACTAATTGGATACTCATGAGCTAGATATGTAATTCTTCCTTCAGTAACAGCTGGTATAGTGTCTCCCGCATTATTATCAATCTTGAAAAGAGCATCTTTAACCATATTTTTATCTGCAATATTAAAAACAACAGTTGCAGTAGTTCCATTATATTCATAAATTGGATTTGTTCCATCTTTTAAGTGCTCAGTCAAACTCTCAGGCAATTCCCCCTCTAAAGAACCTACATCATTTATACTCTCAAGTTTCACACCAAAGACTTGAGGTTTTTCTCCACCTAATTGAAGAGAAAAATTCCATGTGATGGTTTCGGTTATTGCTTCGTTTTTTGGAATAAATTCTACCTTCACTTTTTTAGGTGTATTTTCATCTACAGGAATTGTATATTCAATTACACTACTTCTTGGAGGGAATGGAACTGTATTACCATCAATTTTTATCTCTCTTATGTGATTCACTTTTTCATACGAAGAAACAGCAATTGAAAGTTTTGCAGGACCTTTAAACAATCTATATAAAGGAGCTTCAGACTCTGGCTTTGTTAAATTATCAAGAAAATCTTTTGGTAATTCAGCGTTTCCATTTATGCTAATTTCTGGCTCTAGTTTCAGTTTATTACTAGCTCCTTTCACCTTAAACTTTAGGTACTTACAAGAGTTTTTACTCATCAATGAATCTGCTGGAGTAATAAACATTTCAAATTGTTTTTCACCTTCAGCTAGCATGTATAATTTTTCTGAACTTTTGAAATATCCAGAAGATGCAACAGGTTTAGGAAATTCCTCCTTTATTCCATCTACAAAAACAATAACACTTTTTATATCAGCTGATGTCATAAGACTTAACAAAAGATGATTGCATTTCGTATCAAATGTAGGATTTTCGCCATTCAAAGCTTTTTCTTCAAAGTCATCTGAAATATTGTACATTTGTATGCCATTCAACTGTGCACCAACGTTCACTGCCAACATTTTAGACCTTATTTTTGCAGTATATTCTACTTCCTCATCTCCCTTCTTTAGTTTTATTCCTATTGAGTTCTCACCATTTGCCAAAAGCCATTTCCATGTTTTTGAGTCTATGCTTTCTCCAAAACCAGAAAATTCAACAGTTGCAATAGGATCAGATGGTTCTACTTTTAAAGTTACAAAAGATTTTGAAATATCTTTAAAACCAACGAATGAAAATATGTTCTCACTTATTTCTTCATTGTCACATGAGACTTTTGCAAGTTTTAGAGCATCAGCGGATAATCTTTCTATGG
The DNA here is from genome assembly GCA_963543085.1 of uncultured Treponema sp. Taxonomy (GTDB): domain Bacteria; phylum Spirochaetota; class Spirochaetia; order Treponematales; family Treponemataceae; genus Treponema_B. The sequence goes on from CAUUAF010000115.1 coordinate 4,302, forward strand.
ACACTGTATATGAATGCTGTTCTGCACCTTTTTTTACTTTGATACTGAGAGTCTTTTTGCCTACATCAGAACCTATATTCCATACTCCACCTCCTAGAAATTTTTCTTCTAAATCTGGAGTAAAACTAACCTCTGCATCAGAAGGTGCTACAGTATACTCTACCTTGATTCTATCAAGATTTGTCTTTTTTAAATCTATTAAATCTTTTACCTCAACAGGAACACCACCAAATTTCAGAGCTTTTAGCAAAACAGTCTCTGATTGCTTGGAATCATCAGGATTCTGTTGATCACCGTTTGAGCCAGATCCATGTCTACAACCTGAAATAAACAACACAAACAACGATAGTAGCAAAAGCGAATAGTATATATTTCTTATACTATTTTTCATATAAATATCCTCCTTAAAAATAAGAACTTGTACACTAACTGTTCCATCAAATTCTCACCTTAAACAAAGTTATATATCTTTAATGTACTACACTAATTTCAAAACTGCAAGAAAAATATTTATTTTTTGGATTCTGTTCATACTTTTGAGTATTTTAACAAATCAATATTCAAGCTTATATAACAACCAACTAAAAATAATAATAATTTATGCTATAATTAAGAAGATAATTGATGAGGTGAATTTAATTGGAACACTGAGTTGCTTTTAGATAGAGATGAAAATGAATACTGGACAATATTTCATCATTGTAGACTTTGCACTCTAGAAAGACAGGAACACTATGAAGATTTAATTCCTTCTCTATAACAAGAAATTTCATATGAAGCAATTACAAAGAATCTAAAAAAGGTAGAAAGTATAAGCTGTTACTTCTTTAATGTTAGAATATTTAGATAAAATTTTAGTTATCCCAAGACATCGAAATGAGGTCTTGTTAAATATCTGCGTGATGTATTAATTGATATTTTCTATTTTTATGTAT
>CAUUAF010000116.1:0-5215 GCA_963543085.1 uncultured Treponema sp.
ATATTCCACTCTTATAGAATCTTACATTCAACATTTTAGCAAAAAGCAGAACGGAATCTTTCGCTCTGCTTTAAACAAGAACTTAAGTTCCTCTTATACAATTCTTAAATAGAATATTATCATTACACTCTGGATTAAATTGCTTAAAATTATTTATAAAGCAGTAATTGCAGCAATAGAACCAAATATCACACCTGGTAAATTTGCAACCACAATAGGCCAGTCCCTTTTCTCTTGGAAAAAGCCGTAACTAACCCATAAAATGCAGTTTATTGTCGCAACCATAGGCTGCAAAAAACCACTTTTATTTCCATGTACGTTATTAACAATCTGCGGAAAATAGGACACATACATAAGCATAGCAGTACAAGTTGCTATCCAATCCATCCCATAATTTTAAGTACTTTCTTACTCATAATTCAACCTTCCTTTTAATATGGTTCTATCTTGACAACACCTAGTGTTTCAACTTGAATATCTGTAGGAATCTCAGGATAGCTTAAAACAGCTAGTGATGGGAATTCTTTCTCCGTGGAAACCTTAACAAGTATTCTTGCCTCTTGCTGAACCAATAAAACTGGCATATATCCGTTTTGATGGAATGCCATAAATGATTTTTGCAAAGAATATATCCAAGCACGCTGTGCATCAGGGGTTATAGAAACAATGGGACCCGTAACTAAATCTACACGTCCTTCTATTAATTTTTGTATAATTTCGTTATCAATTTTCATAACATGAAGCACTTTGTTTTCATCAGCATATTGCAATGCAATTTGCCTTCCCAAAGTTTGTCTCACATTTTCAACTGTAATGCTAACATTTTTAGCTATAGGATAGATATCTGATATTGTTTCCAAAATAGCAGGTGTGTTTCGGATAGATACTTGTTCTTTAAGGAGTTCTTGCATAATCTTTTGGATAACACCCAAGTTAGCAACACGCAAAACTTCATCAACAACAACAGCATCTTTCTTATGCACAGAGTCCAAAATATTTTGCATCATTTGTCTTGTTAAAATCTTGTGAGCATGCTGCTTAATCACTTGCGTTAAGTGGGTTGCAATAATAGAAGAAGGGTCAACAACAGTATAGCCCAGCATTTCAGCCCTTGCCCTATTCTCTTCTGAAATCCAAATAGCAGGAAGTCCAAAAGTCGGGTCCTTTGTTCTAATTCCCGGTATTTCTTCTTGCACATTACCAGGGTTTATTCCTAAATAAGAACCCACTAATATACTGCCCCTTGCAACTTCAACACCTTGAATCTTAAAGCAATATTCATCTGGGTTCAAACTCATGTTATCCATTATACGAATGTCAGGAGCTACAAGACCTAAATCGAGAGCAATCTCTTTTCTAATAGCACCAATACGTTTTAATAAATCTGAACCTTTTTTCTCTGTTACAAGAGGAACAAGAGTATAGCCAATTTCCAAAGAAAGGTCGTCAAGGGGAATAATTGGCTGTGTAGCCTCCTTCACTCCTTGCCCACCAACTGCTGCAGATTGTGTTTCTGCTGCAACCCCAGACTTTACAGAAGAAGTTTGTGTAACAAGAACTTTTCTGAGTCTAAGACCAAACAAAACAAGAATACTTGCAATCAATAGCAATATAACTGTAGGGAAACCAGGCAAAATAGCCATAACAAACAATGTTGCCGCTGTAATAAAAAATATACCTTCAGATTCTGTAAACTGCTTCTTTATATCTTCTGAGAAAGAGCCAACAGAAACAAACCTTGTTACAGAAAGACCTGTTGCAACAGACACTAAAAGAGATGGAATTTGAGAAAGAAGTCCATCACCTATAGTAAAGCGAGTATAAGCAACCAAAGCTTTACTAAAAGGTTCTCTATTAATCCCTGCCCCTATAATCAAACCAGCCACAATGTTTATAATTGTTATAAAAATGCCTATTTTTACGTTACCAGAAACAAATTTACTTGCACCGTCCATAGCTCCATAAAAGTTTGATGAACGTTCCAACGTAGCTTTTTTCTCTTTTGCTTCCTCTTCTGTTATAGAACCCGAATTCAATTCAGCGTCAATACTCATATTTCTCGTAGCCATAAAATCCAATGCGAATCGAGCAGCAACCTCAGAAATACGAGAAGCACCTTTTGTAATGACGAAAGCTTGCACTGCAATCAAAACAATAAAAATTACAAAACCAACAACTAAACCTGAAGTTGAAGAATCATTAGCACCTATAACAAAGGACGCAAAGGCATTAATCATTTTTCCATGAAAGTTTATTCCTTCTGTTAAGATTGATTTTGTTGAAGAAATATTTATTCCCAAACCAAAGACAGTTACAATCAAAAGCATAGAAGGGAAAACTGTAAACTGAGTTGGGTCATCTTCAAAAAGAATAACCAACAAAATCATTATGCTAAACATCAAGTTTAACACCATTAATGTATCAAGAAAAAACGCAGGCATTGGTGGCAATAACAACAAGAAAACAGAAAATATTGCCACAGCAGGTACATACAAATTAGATAAACTATCTACAAATTTTTTTTGATCTTTAAATAACGCCACCTGTCATCTCCTTCATTTTTTGTTCATCCATGCTATAAACTTTGGAAAGAATCACAGCAATCGCATTAAAATACATAGCCGGAATCATCTGCCCTACTGCAACAGTTGCATATAAGCTCCTAGCTAACGGTTTATTTTCCACTATTGGAACATTATTATCTCTTGCAATTCGTTTTATACGCCTTGCAATATTATCTTCACCCTTTGCTGTAACCATTGGGGCTTCCATTGTAAACCTATCCCATTTAATAGCAACTGCAAAATGTGTTGGGTTTGTGATGATAACATCTGCCTCCTTAACACTTTGCACAGTCCTTTTCGAAAGTATTTCTTGCATCTGTTTTTTTACTCTTGCTCTAATTATTGGATCTCCTTCCAACATTTTATATTCTTCTTTCAACTCCTGCTTACTCATTTTAAGAGATTCCATAAATTGCCTTTTTTGAAAGAAATAGTCTGGAATGCTAAACACCATCAAAAACAAACAAGAAAAAAACAAAATCTTTGCAGCTTCAATTGCAATAAACCCTATGGCTACTCCTAAACTTGTTTGTAAAAGAGAAACCATCTTAGGAAGACTCATTGCTATTATAGAATAACCTATTACAGAAATTACAACAACCTTAAAAATAGATTTTCCTAAATTAAATAAACTTTCAAGAGAAAAAAAAGCACGCTTAAAAAACCTAGCAAAGTTTGGAACTATTTTGTTGAAGTTTGGCTTTATAGGTTCTGAAGAAAAAATAAAACCTCTATTCTGTGCTACATTAGAAATAATTCCAGCTAACATAGCAGAAAGCGTTATAGGAAGAACAAGCCATAAAAAATAATTTATGAATACAGCAAACCACCTTCCATTAAAAAGCTCTTCCTTTGTACTTCTTTCATAAAAAAATGAGATGAGTTCCATGCAAGATTTAAATATAAAACTGCCTAAAAAGAATAATACAAGAGTTGGAAGAAAAATAACAACACTTGAATTTAAGTCACCACTTTTTGCAACACGGCCTTTTTTTCTTGCCTCGCTAATCTTATATTCAGTTGGATCTTCTGTTCTTCCCTCATCTTCTGCTGCAAACCACTGTAAGTCAATAAAACAAGCTGAGAGTTTTTCTTGACCCAAAATAATTTTTGAAGAGTCTTCTTTTATTTCTTTATTTAAGATTTTTTTTTGTAGCTTCCTAAAATAAAAAGCTAGTTCATAAATCATTTGCTTACTCCCAGTTCCATAAAAAGATAATGAAGAGATGTGAAGCTTCCTTCCAAAATCTTATCAAATGTATTGATAAGAAAAGGGAACATTATAATAAGCAAAAAAAACGTCACTAATATTGTTATTGGGAAACCTTCAGAAAGCAAGTTCATCTGTGGAGCTGCCTTTGTTAATAAACCCATGGTTACATGTATCAAAAGCAAAGTTCCCATAATTGGCATAGACATAATCATTGCATTCAAAAAAAGAGTTGCCATACTCTTAAAAAGCAAGTTGATTATTGGTTTTTCGCTTTCCAAAAAAACAAGACAATTTACACGTGCAACGCTTTCAACAATACCTGTAAAAAAAAGTTTTTGAAAACCCTTAATCTGCAAGAATATAATAGCTGCAATAAAGTTAAAATATTGACCCATAAGAGGATTTTCAACTTGAGACAGTGCATCATAGACCTCAGAAGCACCAAAACCCATTTGATATGCAAAAAATTGACCTGCTGTGCTAAAAGTTGAAAATATCATTAAAACAAAAAAGCCAGTAAGAATTCCTATTAAAGCCTCCCCAAGCAACAACAAGAAATAATGAAAATTAAAAATCTCTGTATAACCACTAATAGGGTAATATGGCAAACAAAGAAATGCAATAAAACCAGCCAATGCAATTTTAACAATTCTAGAAACTGAACGTGTAGAAAGAAGAGGAGCTGTAAAGATTAACCCTGCAACTCTAGCAACAACGAGCAAAAAGGACGGAGCTTTGTTTAATATAAAATCAAAGGGATTTCCCATAAGCTTCACCTAACAAGAAGCGGAATTAAGTTAAATATATTTACTGTGTAGCTAGCAATAAAACTAAACATCCAACTACCTAAAAGAGCTAACATAATCAAAATTGTTATAATCTTTGGAACAAATGTCAGAGTCTGCTCTTGAATAGAAGTTGTTGCCTGAAAAATTGCAATAACCAAACCAACCAATAGGGTAGCAAACAATATAGGAGATGATAGAACCAATACTGCAAAAATTCCTTCTCTTAATAATGTTACAATTGCGCCAACACTCATTTTTATTCCCACCAAAACTTAAAGTATTTTCCTTCAAAACATTTTTTTTCTATAAAAACGACTCAAAAAGTCTACCAAATAAAAGACTCCAACCATCAACCATAACAAACAAAATCAATTTGAAGGGCATTGAAATCTGAATTGGAGGCAACATAATCATACCCATAGACATCAAGATACTTGCAACAATCATATCTATTATAATAAATGGAAGATATAAAAATATTCCTATTTGAAACGCTATAGTAAGCTCGTGCAAAATGAACGATGGAATAAGAACGTAAGTTGGGATGTCACTAAGTGTTCTTGGTTTTTCTAATTTAGCTATAGACATACACATCCTGACACTAGATGGATCATGAGCCATTTGTTTATACATAAAAATACGCAATGGTT
>CAUUAF010000117.1:0-5153 GCA_963543085.1 uncultured Treponema sp.
TCTGAACGAGTGCTTAATCCAGAGGGTAAAAAAACTGTAGGTGATCCTGATAAGGATAAAAAAAATATCGATAAAGATCCAAAAACACCTCCAAAAACATCACCTAAAAAAGTGAGAAAGCAAGATCCTAAGGCTACAGGAGGCAACATTGAAAAGCAAATAGACAATCCCCTTTCTGGGGATAATCTTTTAGAAGAACTTGTTCCTCCTAAAAAAAATCAAGGATCTGAAACGAATCAACATCTTTCAGGTGTGCACAATGCTGATGTAACTTCTTCAAACAAAACTGCAACTCTAAAAAACGGTAAACTAAAACGCAACAATCAATTAGCAATTTTGGAACTTAACAAAAAAATTAAAAATTTGGAGCATGATATTTTCAAAATGGACATATTTATAATCATTTTACTCTTTTGTTTCATTGTGACTCTTGGGGCTATTATATTTTTCATTCCAATCCTCTTTAAGAAAAACAATGACGTTAAAACATCAATTAAAAAAATTGATGCAAAAATCTCTGACATAGAAAGAAAGCATACAAATCCACAAATTACAACAAATGTAAGAAGAGAATCTAATATTGCAGTAATTTCAAGAGGTTCTCAAAATGAAGGTAAAGTTTATAGAAGCGAAGTTTTACACACAGAAAAAAAGGACTTTGTTGAAAAATTACCTGTTATTTCTTCACTTTATAACAACAAAAATGAAAGAGATATTTGGAGAGAAAAAAGAGAAGATGTTGAATTTTTGAATATTGCTGCAAAGGTGTTTATGCAAATACAGCGAAATGAAACAGTGAGGGCAATACTCCTAGAAAAAACTGGAACATGGATTAACTCAAAATTTGTATTGAAAGGGGAATATTTATATCTCAACTTCAATTTTTACAACGAGACTAGGCAATTTTCGTTTGAATACAGAGAAGACGAGCAACTTTTAAGAAAAATGTATGCAATTGCAGGAAATATTCCCGGCAACATTATAGAGTGTTCTCCTGCAAAAGTTGTGAAAGGAGCAGAAGGATATCAAGTTGTAAAACAAGGTAAGTTGCTTTTAAGCTAAAATAAATGAAAATTTAAATAAGCTTTAATCTTAAATTAACACTGAGTAATTTCTGTAAATATAGTTTTTGTTCTCCACAAATTATTCAGTGTTCCATCATAAACCTTCTAAATGAGATTGACTTTTTATTAAGAGAAAACAAAATGCTAAATGAAGAAGAAGCAAAAGAAAAATTAGAAAAAGATTCAGGCATATCTTTTGATTATTCACAAGCTAAGTATGACGAAAATATAAAAAAATGGGCTTTTTTTGTGGTAAACAAAGATGGTAAAAGACTTTTTAGAGCAAACTGCAAAGAAGACTTTGAACCATACATTGCTATTGCAAAGCATTTAAATATTGAATGCGAAGAATTGCTTTCTAAATATGTGTGGGTCTATGGAAATGAAATTGAAGCTGGCTCAGATGAAGGAACAGATTTATATTGCTACACTAATGTTGGTTGGATATCTATTAAAGATATTGAAGAGTTTTTTATAGAAAAATTTGGAAAATGTGCTAAAAACCATTTATTACATAACGAAACGTGGAAATTAGTTATATATAGAAATGAATGCAGTAGTTCCACATATAAAAAAAATGAAAAGCCTGGGTTCCCTCCTATAAATACTACAGTTTCTATTAAACTTGAAGAATTAAAAGAGAAAGTAATAAAAATAGAAGCAGTTGAAGAATCAATTGAAAATAATGAACAATTTGACTTGCATACTGGGATTGCATTGGTTGAAAACGATGGAAGTTCTAATACTTTGCCTTCTAATATAAAAGAAGAAGTTAAATCTGTGCTCTCTTATATGGATCATCTTTTAGATAGCTTACCAGAAGATAAAATTAAAGAGTTTGCAGATTCTAAGTACTTTGAAATGTATAAAAGGTTGTTTACTGAATTGGGTATTTCCTATGAAGATGTAAAAACTTCTGAGAATGATGAAGATTCTAATACTTTACCTTCTAATATAAGAGAAGAAGTTAAATCTGTGCTCTCTTATATGGATCATCTTTTAGATAGCTTACCAGAAGATAAAATTAAAGAGTTTGCAGATTCTGAGTATTTTGAAATGTATAAAAGATTGTTTAGTGAATTGGGTATTTCCTAATGGGATTATTAGATAAAGTCGAAAGGGAGGAAAAACAAAATGCTAAATGAAGAGGAAGCAAAAGAAAAATTAGAAAAAGATTCAGGCATATCTTTTGATTATTCACAAGCTAGATATGACGAACATATAAAAAAATGGTCTTTTTTTGTTGTAAACAAGGATGGTAAAAGACTTTTTAGAGCAAACTGCAAAGAAGACTTTGAACCATATATTGCTCTTGCAAAGCATTTAGATATGGAATGCGAGGAATTACTTTCTAAATATGTTTGGGTCTATGGAGATGAAATTGAAGCTGGTTCAGATGAAGGAACTGATTTATATTGCTACACTAATGTTGGCTGGATACCTGTTAAAGATATCGAAGAGTTATTTTTAGAAAAGTTTGGTGAATATTCTAAAAACTATTTATTGCATAATGAAATATGGAAGATAGTGATACATAGAAATGAATGCACTAGTTCCACATATAAAAAAAATGAAAAGCCTGGGTTTCCACCTATAAACACTACAGTTTCAATTAAATTTGAAGAATTAAAAGAAAAAGTAATAAAAATAGAAAAAGAAATCATTGAAGAGGAAGAAGTAAGTATAACTGAAGAAACACCATCCTCTGATGAGACACCAGAAGTTTCCCACCTTGAAAAGACAAAACAAGAAACTAGTGAAGAGCCAAAAATAATTGAAGAGGCAAACCTAACTGAAGAAATATTACCTGCAGCAGAAACTACTGAAGAATATGAGAGAGACATCGAAACAGAAGAGCCAGTAATTAGTGAAAATCTGAACCCAACACTAGATGAAGCATTAGATGAAGCATTAGATGAAGCATTAGATGAAGCATTAGATGAAAAATTGGATGAAATATTAGAAGAGATTAAAAACTCAGAACCAGAAGATATTGAAAAGATAGAACCAAATATTTTTGAAGATTCTCAACGAAATGATGAAGGTGTAGAATCTATAAATACTGAAAACCACGATTCAAGTGGTTTTGAAATACCGACACAACAAACCACAAGTGACGAACCCAATGCTTTGGAGTTACCAACACAACAAGCCGTTGATGTAAGCAAACACAGAATATATTTTGACTTAAATGGTGGAATAGGAAGAATTGATAGCATAAAAGTAAAAGAAGGAAACTTTATAAGATTGCCAGATGGGAGTGATTTAGAACATAAAGATTTCTTTGTTTGCTGGAATACTGAGCCAGATGCTTCTGGAGGAAGTATTTTTTGCAATGATAAAATTGAGATGGGAAATAGTGATATAACACTTTATGCAATATGGGGCAAAGTCATGTATGTTCATGCTTATAAAGTGTGTATTTTTGAAAGTCCAAATGATAAAAACATAGCCCAACCCAATAGCATATATGAATGCCGTATAGGAGAAAAACTAATTGTATGTAATGGTAGCAATAAGGGAGAAGACAATCTTTGGGTGAAGGTTGTAACAGAAAAAGGACTTGAAGGCTATGTCGATATGACATATTTGAGAGAGTACTTTATAGAAGATGTACTTCTTCGCAATATGAATAGTAAAAAAGAAATTGTTTCAGAATGGGGTAAAAATCCTGAATTGAATGCTAGCAAAACATATTTTATAAGTATAGGTGCTAAAATACAAACTCTTAGTAATAACCAAAAGGAAGATTTTTATATAAAACTTCTAGCTCCAAGTGGAGGTTATTATACAAACAGAGACACTTCACCAGAAGGCTTTACCTGTGAAGCAGAAATATATATAAATAAGAAAGGAGGAGTATATTGTATTGCAAATTGTGGTATAGAGAATAAAAGAATATATATTCCAGGAGAGAACAAGTTAGAAATATGGAATGCAAATCCTTTTAATCCTAATTGTAAGAAAATTTGCATTGCAACCAAAAATTTCACAATTAAAGATGATGTAGCTTCCAAAGAAACTATTTCAAAAAATGACCTTCCTAATTCTAATAAAACTCAAGAAAGTTTGCCTAATACTACTCAATCTTCTTCCCATATAGAGTCAAAAACAGTTGAAGACGACACACAAAAAAATAGCAACCGTAAAATAGGCTTTGCTGTGTTTGGAGTCTTTGTTTTTTTAATATTATTGATATTATTTAAAATGGGATATTTCACTCCTGAATATACTGTAAACTTTGATGCCAATGGAGGATATGGAACTATTGATAGCATAAAGACAAAATCTGGTACTACTGTGAAATTGCCATATCCCTATAGTATTAGAAATGGAGAACATGAATTCATTGGATGGAGCACTGACAAAGATGTATCAAATATTTTTAAGGCTGGCGACACTTTTGAAATGAAAAAAGACTATGATGGTGTTTATTTTTATGCAGTCTGGGCTGATGATAGGTATGTGCAATCAAAAGGTTTGCATATACGTAAAGATCCATACTATAAGGGAAAAATTACCGATATTCCTTCTGTGGCAAGTTGTGTTAAAGGAGATGTTGTTAAAGTAATTGTTGGTAGTGCAACTGGAGATTCTAATCGTTATGTAAAAGTTATAACAAAAGATGGGAAATTAGGCTACGTCAACATAGCATATTTGAGAGACTTTGTTGTAAATATATTAATTGGAAACAAGAGAGCAGGCAAGAATAATTACATCTCATCACCTAGCAGAAATCCGTATTTATATGCATATGACATTCGCTACCTTGCAATAATAGCTGAAATAGAAACTATCAAAAACTTAAATAGAAAAGAAACATTTTATATAAAAATAAAAGATCCATATGGTTCAGTAGACATAAATACAGAAATATCACCAGCTGGTTTTACAGGTAGATATGATGGATATATCTATGATTATGATGAGTACTATATACTAGGTCGGGGGAATCCAAATTACAGCACTTACTATCGGGGCAAATATACTGTGGAAATATATCATGCTAGTTCCGAAGATCCAAATTATGAAAGAATGCTCATTGCAAGCAAAACATTTCAACTTTACTAAATGAATAAGCTTTCTAGC
>CAUUAF010000118.1:0-5141 GCA_963543085.1 uncultured Treponema sp.
CTTAGATACCTTAAAATGCTAGGAACAATAACTCTAAGTAAAGTTTCACTAGAAGAATTACCAAAGAATGGAATGGATATTAGTAGTAATTGACATAAGCACCACTCATCATTTTTATTATCTTGTATTAATTCAAGCAATTGACTTTCTTGTAAACATAAATATGCTGGGATTCCTGTATACTCAAAAAAATTAAAAACTCTAATAACAGCCGGGAAAGTTTTGTTGGGATCTGGAAACTGAAATATATTAAATGAGTAACGTGTATCTTCATTTGGCTTTACGTTTTCTTCCTGTTTTTTCTTTAATAGTTCATTTACATACTCATAAGGCAATTTATATCCTTTCGCTATTAGCTCATCAATTTCCTTATTCATAATATCATTTGGTTCTAAATAACCTATTTTCCATAACATCTTACGATGACAATCTTTAATAAAAAGTAATAATTGCAGATTTTTTGAGGCTAAAATTTCAGCTTTATTAAATAAATTTGTTAATTCATCTTTTTTGTATTGCAAAAATTTTATATTATCAAGAGCTAGTAGTAATTCTATCTTTTTCAAAATAGTTAAAGCATCAGTATTTTTATCATCTTCAGGTTTCCAATCCTCTAAAAATTCTTGAAGTTTTTCATATTCGAAAGCATAATACAATTTCAGAGCTTTCTCATAAGCTACAATATTTTTACATCCATCAATTTTTGCAAAATCTTCAAGATATTGTATTTGCCTACCATCATAGCGAAAGGCTTTTAAGATTTGTTGAACAAAAAACAAAGATTTATTTTCTGGTAATAGTTTTTCTTGATAATTAATAATAAGTTTTTCAATAAAATCCTTTTTATATATATTTGATACTGTGTAATAATTGTTTATACAAAAATTATATAGCAAAAGATATTCATTTTCTTTCCAAGAATTAACTTTATCTAAAATATTATATATATTTCTCACTAAATAATTAGAATAATATAAATTGCTAAAATAAAAATCAGGTAAAGTATTATACTCCCCGATATCTAAATTACTTGAATCATCCAGAAATGGATAAGAAAGCTTTGCTAAAACACCATCATACTTATAGTCGCTTACTTGGTTTATTTCAATATGACTTGTATTACGTATAATATAAGCAAAAAATTCTATTAATTTATCATTAATTTCCTTTGGGTAAGAATAACCATTACCTATATCTATACTAAATGATTCATTATTTTTCAAATGATACATAATATCATTTAAACCAATTCTCACAATATAATTATTTCTATAGTACTCTGATGTTGCTTTATATTCTAATGTTTCTTTATCTGGTGGTTCTTTAGAAGTATCAATTAAAAACATATAGTTTGGTTCTTTGGTATTTCCACCTTTTGTCATAGTCCTTTTTAATTCTTTCACCCAATATTTAAAATTAGGATCATTACCTGAAAAACCAATAAGACAAAAGGAATCATGCAACATTTTAACTTTCATAAAATTAGAAAAATCATAATGATCTATATGATAATTATTAAAATCTTTTTCAGTAATAACATATAAATAATCAAAACAATCATCAAATACATAAGTCTTTTGTTCTTTTTCGAATTCACGTAGAGAACAGTATTTTGAGCTTTCTAGTAAGCAACAACCTAATAACAAAAAAAAGCTATAAGGAAGTTATCCTTATAGCTTTTTTCATAATCAACAAACACTAATATCCATCAGACATTTGCCTATTTAAGTCCTTCTGGCACAACTCTTGATATACCCATGAGCGAGTCTTTAGTTTTTCCTTAATTTCGCTTGTAAAAGGCATATATCTCCAAAAGATATCACGCACCTCTTTATCTAGCTTTTGCACTCCATCACATTCCTTTGTCATCCATAAAATATAATCTTGTACAAAAGAATCTTTTATATCCATCTTGATGTCTTTTGTCTGAAACCATTGATAATAATTGCCTGTTAAGCCTTCTTCCATCCAATAATACGAAGCTTTCTCTTTTGCTACCTGCCATCTCAAATCTGCTGTAGCCATAAGCAAGACCAAACGAAGACTTCTTGAATACATCGGAATAACAATACGACCTCGACTTGTAACCCTATTATACCTATCAAAAGGTTCCCAACAAAAACCTATATCTCCATAAGAAGGTATTAAAATAACAAAAGGAGGTATTCTATTAAGTTGTGTTTTATATTGCCTACAAAAAGCCTGAGAATCTATACTTTCAATCCATCTCAATTCGCGCAAGACATTCTCCCTGGTGCCTATGTCCCTAGTTGATGTTCTAAAATACTCTCTTGAAAGAATAGGAAAATGATTTCCTTTTCTTCCACAAGACATCTTTGCCATCTGCCTTATAGTGTCACACTCTCCTTCAGCAGCTCCAACATTAGCTGAATTCTCAGTTGCTTGCACCCTAGCCTTTAAAGTTTGAGTATCTCCTTCTGCATGCCTATAGGCATTCAAAAAATCACTCAACTCTTTGTCTATTTTAAGAAGGTTTTTAGCCATGTCTGGCAACGAAGCGATAGTCTGTTTTTGCATAGCGTCATAAGGCTCTAAAATTTCAGGCATACCACTAACTGGAGCATGAGCAAAAAGCCCATTAATCTTTTGCTTTATAGACTCTTCAACCCTACTTCTCTCATCAGATTTTGCACGCAAAAGGTTTTGACTACTTTGCATTTTTCCAGATGTTTTTTCTAATAGCTGAGCCACACGAGCTGTCTCGTTGGAACGATTAACACGCACTTCATCAGTTGATGAAGGTGGAAAAAGTCCTTTTCCTATTGCAGTAAACCATTCATCCAAATAATAAACTGCCTCACAGTAAGGATTCTCATCAATAATTTTTGCAAGAATAGCCTTTTGTTCCTCTGTTAATAGAGTTGGTAAAAGTAATCCATACCTCAAAGCATATCTTTCTTCTTTAGAGGAAATACCACCAGCTATTCGAGTTGGTAAGGTTGAAACAAAATTCCAATAAGCCTGAGTCAATTCTTGCCTAAAAATAGTCCTATCTTTTGGATCTTTGCATGTAAGATATTTAGTAAGTGTTAGATGAAGACGACGAGTTTTATCATCACCATCATCTTGCAAGACTTTTTTATAAAAAGCCGTTGTATCAAAAAGATTATGAGGCTTATCATTGAAAAACTTTTTAACCTCAGGAAATTCTTTTAGAGTTAAATCAACTTCACTAGGGTCTCTAGCCTTCTCCCCTATAGTCTCCCTATGTTTTGAAAGCATAAGAACATCATCAAAAGCAGGTACAGTTGTAGAAGGAAATTCAAAACCAGCTTGATTCGAAGAAGGATGTGGTAGATCAGGCGTTAAGTTATTTAACGAAGAAGTATCATTTGTAGTTTGTGGAGGAGTTACACCCCGTAAAAGTTCCTCTAAATCTATTTCAATATTTGGATCACTCACTATAAAACTCCAATAAACTAAATACTGCCAATTCACACAAGGTATCTGGAGATGAGGGGAATCGAACCCCTGACCTCTTGCATGCCATGCAAGCGCTCTACCAATTGAGCTACACCCCCAATATCTTAGCAAGATGACGCGGTTAGTCTAACAATAATAAAAGCCCTCTGTCAATAGAAAACTAAATAGCTTCAAATGCAATTGATGACACAATACATCTTACATAATTTTAAGATAATGATATAATGAAAAGGCATTTCAAAGCGAGGAACTTATGTCTTGGACATTAATTTATTTTCTTTTTGTTGTTTTAATATTTGGTCTTTTTTCTATATTCAATATGAATAACACGTGTACTATTTCTTTCTTTTTTAAAACATTTGAAAACATTCCTGTGTATACTGCAGCCCTTTTTTCTTTTATAGCAGGGAGCATTTTGTCTTTACCATTCTTTATAAAAAGGAAGAATAAACCAAAAACTTCAAATCCTTTAATGCAAGATATTCAAACTATTGACTTAACAAACAAGAAAAAAACTGGCTTTTTTGGTCGTCTATTCAATAAAAAGGATGATGAAGTTTCTATTCCAGAAGAACTTAAATAAAAGGTCTTTCATCTTTTTACTAATTTTCTCTCATTTTTTAATGTTTGCGGATGCATCTTTAAAGATAATGGATGCATTGAATTCATCTTCAAAAAGTCTTGATAGTTTTGCAGGCTATAAGCATTTAGTTTCAAAATTAAAAAACATAGAATCTACTAAAGACCAGAAAGAAGTGAATAAATTTCTTGCTGAATACGCTATAAGAGCAGGGCTTTTTGAAAACGCTGGAGAACACTATCTTAAATGCTACAACATTGAACCCAATAAAGACAACAAAAAATACCTACTAAAAGCATTGAAGTGCTTTATACTTTCTGGAAACACAACACAAGCATATACAGTATATGGGACGCTCATCTCCCTTAGAGAAGCAAGATTATCAAAATATGATGTAGAAGCAGATCTATATTTGCAATATTTACACTTAAAGGAAAGTTTAAACGATTCAACTTTAGAGTTTGATTCTGTAATCCGAATCTTAAGGGAATATTCAAATAACGAACGTTTTGCTCCTTTCAAGGCTTCAATACTTTTCACTCTGTGGTTTATTTCAAACGATAAAGAAGCAGAAAAACTCATCTTAAAACAATATCCCAAAAGTATGGAAGCAATGCTTATTAAAGGAGATGTAATTATACTTCCCACAACCTTTTGGTATCTTCTTCCAAGCAATAAAACATACTATGATGAAGAACTTATCCTTCCATCTCTTGACTCTTCTAGCACAAAGATAAGTATTCCAATAGCTTATCAGATTGGTTTTTTCAAAAATAGAGAAAATGCAAATGTACAAGTCAAAAAGCTTACCTCTCAAGGTTATACCGTAGAAATAAAAGAAGAAAAAAGAGATAGTGGAACAATTTATTTTGCAGTCTTTGTTATAGAAAAAGAAAATGGAAAGACAGGAATACGACTCAAAAATGAAGGTTATGAAACATTTCCAATTTTTGAATGAAAAAATATAAAAAATAATATATAATGCGTTCGATGAATATCATTCATATTTTTCTAATCTTTTTGTTACATCCTTCTCACAATTTCTTCAACTTTGAATCTTTATACTTCAACTTAAAATTTTATCTCCACATTAACTAGTGTTATATGAGTACATTAG
>CAUUAF010000119.1:0-5023 GCA_963543085.1 uncultured Treponema sp.
AGTGTGTCAAGATGAGAATCTGCAATCCATGCATTGTGAAAAAAAGCTAATTCTGTTTGTCTTAATGTTGCACTACCTGCAGGATTTGTTTCAAAGAAAGTTATATCATTGGCTAATGCTGTGAAAGCTCCATTTAAGGCAGCCATTCTTCCTCCAGAATGTATTAATAGGGAGCGAAAGCCTACCTCTCCTTCATGTAAGTTTGTAAAGATATCAAAAGCCTTGCTAATAGAAGAATAACCAGAAGAAAAAACTGGAAGAGAAATAGAAAAGAATATAATAAACAGCAGTTTTGATAAAACTTTCATAGCAAAAAATTGTCTTAAAAAAATTATGATAATCCTTATTTTTTAGTATTAAGTGAGCTACAATAACAAAAACTCCGTTATTGTATCGGCTAAATATAGGTATAAACTCAACATGCTTTAATTTTTTAGAAAACCCACGAAGCTTAAAACCACAAAACTCCAAAAAAGTTAGACATGAAAAATTACATTAATTATTAAAAAAGATGATAATTTTAAAAGTATTTATTCAAGATTCTTTGTAATTCTTCTTTTGTGAAAGGTTTTGAAAGAATATCATTCATCCCAAAAGAAATAGCGATTTCTCTTTCATTTTCTTGGGAACCTGCAGTGCATGCAATAATTGGTGTTTTAACACCTTTTTCACGAAGCTTCTTTGTAGCTTCATAGCCATCAAGGATAGGCATTTGCACGTCCATAAATATAAGATCAAAGTTTTCATTGCCTTTTTTTACTGCTTCTTGACCATCTTCTGCAGTTGTTACCCTGTAGCCAGATTTTTCTAGAATGAGCTTTAGAAGTTGTTTATTTACAGGATGATCATCTACGACCAGTATATTTTTAGTTTTAAGAGCTTCTTTTGTTGGAACTATTATATTTTTTTGTGGTGTAGAATTATTATCTATTGTTTCTGATTTTATTGTCTCAAGTTCAACAATGTCTTCAATATTCACATCTTTATTAACTTTCTTTCTATACATGTCATTTAATAGATTAAAAATAACTCTTCTCTTTATAGGTTTATATACATAGCCTGAGAACCATTTGAGGAGTTTCATTTTTGCATCAGTTGTGAGTGTTCCTTCAGGAATCATGAGGTAAAGATTAGTGTTGGTGACTTCAGGTAAGCCCTCAATTTCTGCAGCAAACCTCCATCCATCCATTTTTGGCATGATCATATCTATAAAGACAATATCAAAAGATGTGCCATCTTTATATGAATCTTTGATAATCCTTAAAGCTTCGTCCCCACTTTCTGCTAAAGTAATCTTTCTAAAACCAAACCGCACCAACATATATTTAAGCACCCTAAGCGATGTAGGATTATCATCAACAAGTAAAAGTCTCGTATTAAGGTTGAGCAACATGTTTTCATACGACGAAGGAATTTTTGCTTGCACTATAGGAATCTTAAAATAAAATACAGAACCAGTAGGCTTATTATCCTTAATACCTATTTTTCCATTCATGGCCTCAACGATGCTTTTGCAGATTGCAAGCCCTAAACCAGTGCCTCCATATTTTCTTGAAGTACTAGCATCAGTTTGATAGAAATAGCTAAAAAGATGGTCTTTTTTTTCTGATGCAATCCCAATTCCAGTATCTTTTATTTCAAAAAGTATTGCAGGTTTGTTTGTATCCAAAACATTGTCTTCTTCATGAAATGCTGAAAGAGAAACAATACATGATATTGAACCTTCACTAGTAAATTTTACAGCATTTTTTACTAAGTTCAAAATTACTTGCCTAAGTCTATTTGCATCTCCAATAATAAACTCTGGCAAAGTTGTGTCAACATCAACAATTACTTCTAATCCCTTTTTATGAGCCTCCATAGAAATTAAGTCTATAGTGTTTTCAACTATATCTATTAAACTAAATGGAGTTTCTTCAAAGACCATTTTTCCTACTTCTAACTTTGAAAAATCTAAAATATCATTCACTAAAGCTAGGATTGCGGAAGCTGCAAAACGAATTTGTCTTGTATACTCTGCTTGTTCAGCGTCGATAGTTGTATCTTCAAGAAGATCCATAACTGTCAATATAGTCTGAATTGGAGTTCTAATTTCATGGCTTGTGTTTGCAATGAATAAGTTAGTGTCAGCTTCTTTTTTCTTTAGGTTTAGGATTTTTTCTCTTATACTTTTTTTTCTTTTTTCTGTTTTTATAAGAACTAATATGTTTCCATCTTCAATTTTAGAAAGTGTCAAGTTTAGTATGTCATTAGAATTCTCTTTAGGTATTTCTATTGTAATGTTTTTTTGGCTGAATGTATTTAGAGTTTTTTCTATTGAGGCAACATCATCTTTCTTAAGTCTTGTTTTTATATATGAAATGAATGTCACCTTTGCATCAGAGATAAAGGTTAATCTTGAAGTATTATCTTTTGGCAGAAAAGAAGGTAGACAAGCAGATGCTCCCTCTGTATAGCAAACTGGCACGAAGTGAGAATCTAGTATAAAAAAGTCTAATGATGAAGATAGAAGAGCGTTACCAATACGCCATGAAGAGCCATAACTATAAAAGCCCACCTAAAATCTCCATAGTCTTTGCAATAATTAAGTCAGATTTAATAGGTTTAACGAGATATTGCTTTGCTCCTCTTTCAAATGCTTTTAAAACATTATCACGTCCACTCACTGAAGACAAAACAACTACTGGAATAGGGCAGTCCATAAGACGCAATCTCTCCAAGCACTTAAGACCTGTCATACCAGGTAATACTACATCTAAGAAAATCAAATTAAAGTTCTCGTCTTTAAATCCTTTGAGAAAGCTTTCTGCATCTTGGTATGTTACAACCTTGGCTTTTACCGTCTTGAAGATACTTGTCATTGTGTCTCTAACAACTATGTCATCGTCTATTACCGCAATTTTTACATTTTCTAGTTTGTCAAAATTTAGCTTTGTAGAAATTGAAGACACCATCTGCTTTTTATCTGGCTCGTCTGAAGAAATCAGATTGATTCCATTTAGTTTAGTTGTAGAAAGATTGTCCAATAGTTCTTGTAATACAGGAGCACTTTCAATGCCTTTATACTTTGGATGATTGTCTAGAAAATCTTTTACAAAATCACTGGCAGTTAAAACCTTCGTTCCATCTTTAGAAGAATTTGGAATTGATAGAATATTATCTATTAGATATTCAAGATTTGCTGTATCCAAAAATGAGATTGTTATGTTGCTCATTATTATGAGAACCTTGACAGCTTCAAGCTTATACAGCTCTACTAATTCTTGTATTCTATACTTTGCAAGCTCTATTCTGTCTCTATTAAGTCCATAAGCAATCTCTACAAAAATAATACCTTCATTGACACTGCATTCCACCAATGATTGAGTAATATCAAAAGTGAATTGAACTTTGATGAGTCCCCCTATCTTTTGAAGAAGTTCATCAGCCCTTACAGGTTTCATTACTATGTTTTTAACTCCATAACTTGCAAAAAGTCCTGAATCATTTTTTTGTAAGGAATCTGCCACAACTACTGAAGGAATTGCCTTGATACTAGCATTTGCCCATTTTTGTTCAAACATAGAAAGAATTCCATCCCTATCAAAGGAATAGTCCACTATGACACAATCTGGCTTAACTCTTTCCATATAGGATAGAACTTGTTCTGTACCAGTAGCTTTTTGAACCATGATACCCATATCATGCATCTTTTTTGAGATGTATTCAGATAAGACAAAATCCATGTCAACTAATAAAACTCGTTTCATATACTCCCGTTAGTATATACTATGTTTAATAACTATGTCTATAATCTCTCTTTTAGTAGACTTGGGTTAAGGTACTTATATTATAACCAAAATTAGGCTATCATGAAAAAAGTTGTTTTGCTCAAAATTCTTAAAAAGAGCATTAGGAGAGTGACTATGAAATTAGTTGATATGTTGGTTCATGGGTTTATTGAAGAAACTGCAAGTTCTTCTCCAGCTCCTGGAGGGGGATCTGTTTCTGCATTATTAGGTGCACTATCTTCAAGTTTGGGACAGATGGTGATTAGGCTTACTTCAGGAAAAAAGAGCTTTAATGAGCTTGATGAAAGTGTTAGGAATGAGTTGATGGAAGGTTTAAAGACATTGGAAGCTCACCAAAATACTTTGGTCGAATTAATTGATAAGGATACAGACGCTTTTAATGACTACATGGAAGCATTAAAGTTGCCTAAAGAAAGTGATGCAGAAAAAGCAAAACGTAAAAAAGCTATGTCTGATGCACTTATTGTTGCTATGAAAGTTCCTCTTAAAACTGCTGAAATTTCTTTGGCTATACTAAAGATTTTACCTATAATCGCAAAGTATGGAAATAAAAATGCAGCTTCTGATGTTGGAGTAGCATCTCTTTGCGCTCGCTCTGCATTGGAAGGAGCAATATTAAACGTAAAAATCAATCTAGGTGGAATAGATGATGAAGCTGTATGCAAAGAAAAAAGAGATATTTGTAATAGTATGCTTCATGAAGGGGAACTACTAAAAGAAGAAATATTAAAAGAAATATATAAAAAGATTGAATAAGTTTTCAAAAAAAGCACCTCAAATTTGGGGTGCTTTTTGTTATAGAAGCTTTATTAATTGTTAAGTTAGAAAACTTATTTTATAAATACGCCAAGCTAGTTAATGCTTTCTGAGCTACAATTCATACACTTATTTATATTTAACAATTATTATAGAAGATACATTCAACAATAAAGAATCAAACACATCTCAGGACACGTTTTTGCCTAGATCTAAAGAAACAGCATTTTTAGGAATTAAGTGACCAAAATAATCGATTCTAACAGGGAAGACAAAAAGACATCTCCTAGGGGAATTGAACCCCTGTTGTCGGGATGAAAACCCGATGTCCTAACCACTAGACGAAGGAGACATAGTCTGAACGCATTAGTCAATAACTTTGAGCATGATACAGAATAATTAAAATGATGTCAATAGATATTGAAAAAGTTTGTTATTAACTTTTAAGGAAAAAACGTTAGCGAATGTTTAATTAA
>CAUUAF010000120.1:0-4840 GCA_963543085.1 uncultured Treponema sp.
ACCCTATGGGCTTTGATTCTTTTGGACTTCCTGCAGAAAACTATGCAATAAAAACAGGAACGCATCCTGCAATTACAACAGAAAAGAATATTAAAAATTTTGAAAGGCAAATTGAGTCATTGGGTTTTTCTTATGATTGGAGTAGAAAAATCTCTACGTGCGAACCTTCTTATTATAAATGGACACAATATTTGTTTTTAAAGTTATATGAAAAAGGTTTGGCTTATGAACAAGAGGCAGCAATCAATTGGTGTCCTTCATGTATGACAGGGCTGGCTAATGAAGAAGTGAAGGACGGAAAATGTGAGCGTTGTTCTTCTAATATTGAGCGAAAAAATATTAGGCAGTGGTTTTTGAAAATTACAGAATATGCTGAAGAATTATTGCAAGGTTTGGAAACACTTGATTGGCCAGAATCTATTAAGCAAATGCAAAGGAATTGGATTGGAAAGAGTGTAGGTTGTGAAGTTGATTTCGCTGTAGTTTTAGAACCTTCAAAGACTATAACAGTTTTTACTACACGTCCTGACACGCTCTATGGAGTAACTTATATTGTTTTGAGTCCTGAACATCCATTGCTTGAGTCCATCGTTTGTGAATCAGAAAAAGAAAAGGTTGCAGAATATGTGAATATAGCAAAAAATAAAAGTGACCTTGAGCGAACAGACCTTGCAAAAGAAAAGACTGGAGTTTTTACAGGCTCTTATGCTATTCATCCACTAACAAAAAAAGAAGTTCCTATATGGGTTTCAGACTATGTGCTAACCTCTTATGGTACAGGGGCTGTTATGGCTGTTCCTTGTCATGATGAGCGTGATTGGGCTTTTGCAAATAAGTTTGATTTACCAAAAATTCAGGTCGTTGCAAAGGAAGGAGAAAACGACGCATTAACATGTTTTACGGAAGCAGGTTATGCCATTAATTCTGAAGGAGCTACGGGACTACCAACAGAAGAAGCAAAAAAATATATAGCTGATTTACTCATTCAATTAGGTAAGGGGAAAAAGAAGACTTACTATAAAATGAGAGATTGGATTTTTAGTAGGCAACGTTATTGGGGGGAGCCTATTCCTATCATACATTGCCCAAAATGTGGATGTGTTCCATTAAACAAAGAAGAATTGCCTCTTACTTTGCCAAAGGTTGAAGCTTATAAGCCTTCTAATACAGGGGATGGACCTTTAAGTGTTATTGAAGATTGGGTGAATACTACATGCCCAAAATGTGGCGGGAAGGCAAAAAGAGAAACTAACACAATGCCTCAATGGGCAGGTTCTTGTTGGTATTATCTTAGATATACTGACCCTCATAATGATGAGTGTTTTGCAAGTAAAGAAAAAACTGATTACTGGATGCCTGTCAACCTTTATGTAGGAGGGGCAGAACATGCTGTGTTGCACCTTCTTTATGCTAGGTTTTGGCATCATGTTTTTTATGATTTGGGCTTAGTAAAAGATGCAGAGCCTTTTAAGAAGCTTGTAAATCAAGGTTTGATCACGTCTTTTGCATATATGAGAAAAAATAAAAGCTTAGTACCTATTGATGAAGTTGAAGAGCGTAGTGAGAATAAATTTTTTGATAAAGCTAGTGGAGAAGAATTAAGCCAAGTTATTGCAAAGATGTCTAAGAGTTTAAAGAATGTTGTGAATCCTGATGATATTATAGATGAATATGGTGCTGATACATTTAGAATGTATGAAATGTTTCTAGGTCCTCTTGAAATGTCAAAACCATGGAACACAAAGGGGATTTTGGGGCTTTATAGATTTTTAGAGAAAGTATGGAATTTGCTAGACAAGCCTAGAAAAGAAGTTAAAGAAAACGATGTGAGTGATGAAAATAACAAAAAGGTTACATACCTTTTGAATAAGACAATTAAAAAAGTTACTCAAGACACTCAAAGCCTAAATTTTAACACGGCAATTAGTCAGATGATGATCTTTATCAATGAGATAGGAAAACTAAAAGAAATTCCAACTTATGCAATTAAGACATTTTTGCACCTTCTTTGCCCCTATGCTCCTCATATTACAGAAGAAATGTGGGAAAGATTGGGGGAGAAAACTTTATTGTGCAAAGCTAACTGGCCAATATTCATAGAAGAATATTGTCAAGATGAAAACAAAACAATTATGATTTCTATAAATGGAAAGGTCAAGGGAAATCTTAATGTTGCTTCTGGCACAGAGAAAGATGAAATTATTAGACTAGCTTTTGAAAGTGAATGTGTAAAAAAGCTTTCTATAACTGGAGAAAATGCAAAAAAGATAATTGTAGTGCCTGATAAAATTATAAATATAGTAGTGTAGAGAAGTAAAATAGTTGACCTTTATATATTAGAGTGTTAGTATAGAATGAGGTTAGATTTTCATTTTTGATAATTTTCCCGGGGGTTATGGATGAAAGATATATATTCTTTCGGTAATGGCAAAGCAGATGGCGATGCAACAATGAAAGCTATTTTAGGTGGAAAAGGTGCAGGTCTTGCAGAGATGACAAAGATAGGTTTACCTGTTCCTGCTGGTTTTACGATTTCTACCTCCGTGTGTGAAGATTATTATAAGCATGATAGAGGATATTCAAAGTCAATTAAAGAGGAAGTGGAGAGTGCTCTTAGGCTATTGGAAGATACTACAGGGAAAAAATTAGGTGATAGTGAAGATCCTCTTTTGGTTTCTGTTCGTTCTGGGGCAGCTATTTCCATGCCCGGTATGATGGAAACTATATTGAATCTTGGGCTTAATGATGAGTCTGTAGAAGGATTAGCTAAGAAGACTAATAATAAACGTTTTGCATTGGATGCGTATAGGCGTTTTATTATGATGTATGGAAGCACAGCTAAAGATATTGAGCGAAAAAAGTTTGACGATATTTTTGATAGAATTAAAGACAAGAAAACTAGAAAAAGGTTGTCTCTTTCGAATGATGTTAAAGTTTCTGACACTGATGTTAATGAAGAAGAGCTTTCAGAATTGATTAATGAGTATAAGCTTTTATATAAGAAAGAAATTAAAGAAGATTTCCCTCAGTCTCCTACCGAGCAACTTTGGGGTGCAATTAGTGCTGTTTTTAATTCTTGGATGAGTGATAAGGCTGTTAAGTATAGAAAGGTTGAAAACATTGTAGGTCTTCAAGGAACAGCAGTTAATGTTATGCAGATGGTGTTTGGTAATAAAGGCAGGACATCAGGTACTGGGGTTTGCTTTACGAGAGATCCAAACACTGGCAAGAATGAGTTTTATGGTGAATATCTTTTTAATGCACAGGGTGAAGATGTTGTAGCTGGGGTTAGAACTCCTATAAAGCTTGATGAGTTTGCAAAGGAAGATCCTAAGTCCTATAAAGAACTTTGCAAAATGAGAAGCATCCTAGAATCTCATTATAAAGATATGCAGGATATGGAGTTTACTGTAGAAGAAGGAAAGCTTTATATTTTGCAATGTAGAAATGGGAAAAGATTGCCATCAGCTAGCTTTCAAATGGCTGTGGATATGGTTAGCGAAGGCTTGATAACAAAAGAAGAAGCTATTTCTAGGATTAAAGCTACTGATATTGAGGGTGTTTTTTATCATAGTCTTGATTATTCTAAGTTAGGAGATTTAAAGCCTTTTGTTTCTGGAATTCCTGCAGTGCCTGGGGCAAGTGTTGGAATAGTAAGTCTTTCAGCAGAAAAAGCAGAGGAATATGAAAGACTTGGAGACAAGGTTATTCTTGTTCGTCATGAAACCAGCCCAGAAGATGTTGGTGGAATGCATGTTGCAGAAGGTATTTTGACAGCAACAGGAGGAAAGACTAGCCATGCTGCAGTTGTAGCAAGGGGTTGGGGAAAGTGTTGTATTGTAGGTTGTGATGCCTTGCACATTGATGAAGAAAAAAGAGAGATATCTAGTAATGGAATTGTTATAAAAGAAGGCGAGTATATAACTCTTGATGGTTCTAAGGGTAATGTTTATAAAGGTTCTCTTGATTTAGTTAGTCCGAAGCCATCTAAAGCATATGAGCAGTTGATGAGATGGGTTGATGAAACTAGAAAAATTAAGGTGAGAACGAATGCAGATACTCCTGAAGATGCTAAAATTGCTCGCTCTTTGGGGGCAGAAGGTATTGGTTTATGCAGAACTGAGCATATGTTTTTCACTGATCCTAAAACTGGTAAGAATGATCCTAAGAGGCAATTGGCAATTAGAGAGATGATCTTGGCTACAAATCAGGCAGATAGAGAAAAGGCTCTAAAGAAGTTGCTTCCATATCAGCAAAAAGATTTTGAAGGTATTTTTAAGGCAATGGATGGTTGTCCTGTAACAATTAGGTTGATAGATCCACCTTTGCATGAATTCTTACCTAAAGACAAAGAAGAACAGCAAAGACTTGCTGAAGAACTCAATGTTGGTTTTAGTACAGTTAAAGATAGGGTAGAGCAATTGCATGAGGCAAATCCTATGCTAGGGCATAGAGGTTGTAGACTTTCTATTACATATCCTGAGATTTTAGCTATGCAAGTCACTGCAATAATAAACGCTGCCTGTGCTGTTCAGAAAAAAGGAATTAAAGTGTTTCCAGAGATTATGATTCCTTTAGTGATTGATGATAAAGAGTTTGCAATTTTAGAAAAGCAAGTTAGAGAAGTTGCAGATTCTATTATAGAAAGTAAAGCAGAAGATGGAAAGCTAGAGTATATGGTTGGTACTATGGTGGAGACTCCACGTGCTTGTATATTTGCAAATAGGATTGCAAACAAAGCTCAGTTTTTTTCTTTTGGAACCAATGATTTAACACAGATGACATTAGGCATTAGCCGAGATGATGCTGGTAAGTTCTTAGACACCTATGTTGATGAAAA
>CAUUAF010000121.1:0-4831 GCA_963543085.1 uncultured Treponema sp.
CGTTACGGGCCATTAGCTCAGCTGGTAGAGCAACAGACTCTTAATCTGTGGGTCGCAGGTTCGATGCCTGCATGGCTCATCTTTGTTTCATGTGAATCTTCCTTTGATGACCTATCTTGATGATAGGTCATTTTTTTTCACTTGATAGGACAGTTTATTAAAGATATTTTGAAAAAAATCAGCCTCTTCTTCTGTAAGTTTTGCCCTAGATATCATTTGTGAAAGAAATACCTTGCAGTCCTTACCTCCCCCCTTTTTATAAAGACCCATTTCTTCTAGTTTACATACAATATTGTTTGCAATTTCACATGAAGCGTTGAATGTTATCATTTCTCTCTTTTCTTCATTATTATCTTTCCATTTAAGAAGAGGACTAACAGTTTCTCTTTTTATAGATGAAGCTTTTTCTTTTTCAATAAAAAGTGAATAAGCTATAATCAACACTGCATGAGAAAGATTATAAGAAGGATAACTTTCGCTGGATTGAATATTTATTGAATGAGAACAAACAGAAACTTCTTCGTCTGTAAGCCCTGTTCTTTCGTTACCAAAAACTATTGCAATTTTCTCAAAACCTTCTTTCTTTGAAAGTTGCACTGCTTCATCAACAAAAAGACCTTGATGTTTTCTCTTAATGCCAACTCTCCTAGTAGTTGCAAAAACAGCATTACAGTCATTAGTAGCTTCTTTTAATCCATCAATTGTTGCTGGAAAAAACTGAGCACTATCCCATATATAGCAAGCATGCAAAGCAAGAGTTAATACTTCTGTTTCATTATAAATATTCTTATCACCAACAATTCTCAAAACGCCCAAATCTGTATTTGCCATCACACGACAAACTGCCCCCACATTCAAACTTGTTTCTGGGCGACAAAGCACAATTATTACTTCCATATTTATTACTTCCTAAAAGGTTTTAACATAAATATTAAAACAGGTGTTATAAAATAATCTGCAACCAAAGCAACAAAAAAACCAAAAGCTCCAAGTAAGCCTATTTGCACAATCCCCTGAAGAAGAGACACGGCATTTGTTGCAAAACCTATACACAAAATAACACTAGTTGCAAGCAGTGTCTTTCCTATTGTTTTGAATGTGCCTATTACAGTAGCTTTATAATCATGAGTGCTTTCAAATTCTAACTTTGCATGAGTGATAAAATATATTGTGTCATCCACGGAAATCCCTAAAAGCATAGGCATTATAGTCATGGTAATCATGTCGAGATATATTCCAAGATAGCTCATAATAGCACCTATTGCAAAAAGAGGTGCTATGTTTGGGATCATTCCAATAAGTGCTAGTTTTATGCTACCAAAAGCCATCAGCATAAGAATAAATATTGCCAAAAGTGAAAATATAAGTGAAGATATTTCTCCATTTACAATGTATGAGTTTATGTTTGCAAATTCAAGTTCATTACCAATTAAAAAGGTGGTAGCATTCGGTATAATCTCTTTAGCTTTTGCTTCTAATATCTTCATATTACGTGTTACTTCTTCAGAATCAAATTCTTTCACTTCTACTCTCATTCTAGCTATTCTATATTCATCATCTATCCATTTTGAAATATCTCCACCAGAAACCTCATATAAAAACAACATCTCTGTTAGTTCATTGTTAGTATACGGAAGTTTATATAGAAAAGGTTTATCTTCATGTAATGTCTGATTCATCTCCTTCACAACGTTTAACACAGAAAATATTTTTGCCTCACCCTCCACTTTTTTAGTGTGATTAAAACTAGCTATAAAGTTTTCAAGTTCTTCAAGTCTTTTTAAGTTTTCCACATTTTTTAGAGCATCTTCTTCATCAAATCTCACCATCACATTATAGTTAAAATAAGAACCCAAAGTTGAATTGACAATTGAATCTAGCCTTTTGATATATGGAATACGAAATCCCATGAATGTGTAACCATCCATCTTTATTGTTAGATTGAAAAGTCCTGGTATGCAAGCAATAAATAAAATACTTGAAACAATGACAATTAAAAAGCGATTCTTTACAACAAAACTACCAAACCGCATAAACTGCTCATCAACAAAATTAAATAATTTTGCTTCTTTCTTTTTTGACAATACTCCAACTTCCTTATCTTTTCCAAAACTCATAACAATAGGAATTATCATTGCTGTATAAAAATAAACTGACCAAACTGTTGCAGCACAAGCACCACCAAGCCATCTTAATGGGTACAATGATGTAGTCAAAAATGAAAGAACCGAAGCTATTGTAGTAACAACAGTAAAAAGCAATGGCCAGCCAGTTTCTTCTATTGAAGCAATAACCGCTTCTTTACGTTTACCTAACTTGTAGAAATAGTGTTTGAATGAATTAAGTAAGTGTATTGAATAGCCCACTGAAAGAGCCATTGCCAAAAGAACAGGAATACTCACCATGTATGAATCTGCTACAATATTAAAATGTCCCATAAAACCAAAAACTACCCCAATGCCTAAAACCAAAGCTAAGACAGGGATAATTGTTCCTACAAAGGACATTGTAAAAATAATTAGCAACACTATCATTATAGAAAAACTAACCATAACAGTTTTTGTAGTTTCTTCTAAAACCACTGTATGTTCTTCCATTTCTGTATATGGAACACCTGCGGCCTTAATTGTGTAAACATTGCTGAGCCATTTAGGATCTGTTACAACATCAATAGCTGCCTGCCCAGATTTATACATAGGAGCAGTTAGTGCATTACCTTCTTTTTCTTCACCTTCAGGAAAAGGATTTAATGAAAGAATAAGCCAACACTCTTTTGAATCAGACGAAACTAGTTTATTAACAAGGCTTTTCCTACCAAGAATAATACGTTTTTCTTTTTCAATTTCTTCAGCTGTTTCAGGAATTCCGTTTTCAAATGGTCGATATACCTCCATTCCATCTTCATTTCCTATTGTCACTTCAACGTCTGTGATTGACATAACTGATGAAGAATATGGCACTTTTTCCAATAATTCAGCACCAATAGCCTTAATAGTTTTAAGAACTTCAGGCTGAAACACATCATTTGATTCAAATAGCAAAACGATATTCTCGCTATTCCCAAAAAGCTCTTCAAACTCTTTCATCATAAGTTTGTGTTCTTCTGTTTTGGGAATCATATCGTTTTGGTCAGAAAGTATCTGCACTTTTCGTATCCCCATCATTCCAACAACAGAAATGATTGCTATTAGGAACAAGAAGAAAAATCTATACTTTATTTGGATTTCCGCCCATCTTTTAAAAAACACTTGCACATACTTCACTTTCATAAATTCAACTCCATTTAAGACTTTTCATTATATGAAATAGCGAAGAAAGTGCCTAGTGAAAAGATGAATTAAATACTAAACCTCATGGCTAAGCTAGCTTTAATCAATAGCTCTTATAATACTTTTTATAACTTTCACAATTTTTTTTTGATTCAAACCTTTGCATTTCACTTTTATATGGTCAATTGTCTTTAATAATTTTAAACGTTTTTTGCAAATAGAAAAGAATTTTGTTCTTGCATAATTAATTTGAGAATGCAAGTCCTTAGGTTCAGAAGTTTTTAAGAAAGCTGGAAAGGAATGCTCATTTTTAGCTTTTTTTAATAATCTATTAAACAATATCTTAGGCTTATTGTCTAAAAAAAAGATTGAAATATTAGATTTTTCTTTAAGAAAAGCACATGCATTGATATTTTCAAGTAGACCTCCACCTGAGCTTATAATAAGAAATTTTGCTATATTAGATTGCAATTCAAGACACTCTTTCAAAGTCTTTTCTTCAATTTCTTGAAACACTTTTTTTCCATATTTTTCATAAAAAGAACGAACACTCAATCCCTCTTTTTCAGCGATACGCTCATCAAGATCAATAAAGTCTGCAGATAAAGATTTTGCAAGAATTCTTCCAATTGTGGTTTTTCCAGATGCTGTAAGCCCTGTTAGCAATATCATTCTCATATAAGGATTGCCTCATCTTTTTCAACTTGCACTCTCACTTCATCTCCTGCAGTATGTTTTAAGGTACTAACCAATGGAAGATGAAGATAATTTTCCGTTGTAACAAATAGCCTATTGTTAGAGGAAACCTCCACAATAGCAAAAACTTCATCATGCTGACAAAGTTTTAGATAGTCATTATAGTTTTCTATCGCTATTTGGTTTAAGATATTAACTCGCTCATTAGCAATACGTTCTGCAACTTTTTCTTTCATGTTAAAGGCAAGTGTTCCTGGTCTAGCTGAAAAAGGAAAAGCATGAATACCTGTAAAGTTTAAATCTTTACACATAGAAGATGTCATTAAAAAATCTTTTTCACTTTCTGAAGGAAAGCCTGTAATTATGTCGCAACCAATAAAAGGCTTTTCTTTTGCATATCTTATTCGCTTCACTGCTGTGTAAACATCCTCTAGTCTATAACGTCTATTCATTTTTTGCAAAATTGCATCACTTCCTGATTGTATTGAAAGGTGAAAATGTGGGCATATTCTCTTTTCTTGAATGATTGGAATAAGCTGTTCAGTTATTGCTTCAGGATAAAGGCTAGAAAGTCTAATTCGAATATGTTGCGTATTAGCCAAAAGACTCTCTAAAAGATTAGTAAAATTTAAGCCATTACTTTCATATTGAGAAAGATTAACGCCTGTAATAACAACTTCATTTGCACCTTTTTCTTCTATTTCTTTTATTCTTTTTATTGCTTCACTTATAGGCAATGAAATAGCCTTTCCACGTGCAATGCGAATCCTACAAAAAGTGCAAGCATTATTACAACCATCTTGCACTTTTAGTGTTGCTCGGGAATGAAACATAAAACTAGGAGATGAGAGAGAAAAAAGTCTTGT
>CAUUAF010000122.1:0-4801 GCA_963543085.1 uncultured Treponema sp.
TTTAGTGACTGAAGTGAGTAAGTTCAAAGTATAGGATGTTTCAAAGAGTGGGGGAGGGCTAATTTTAGCTTTATAGGCGAGTGCAAGAGAAACTTACACTTGCCTTTTTTATGTCATTTTTTTTATCTTTTTATTACGTTGCAAATATGTTAAAATGCCTTAGTGTTTTGGTATACAACCTAAACATACAAGGTTTTAGGAGGAAATATGGACGATGTATTAATCGAAGAGATGGCAAAAAAACTGATTTTGAAAAAAAAGATTCAGCAAGTGCAAGATACTTGGGCACCAATGTTGGTGAAGAAGGCTTTGGAAATGGAAGCTATAAAGCTTTCTATTAATGAGCCTTTTACATGGGCTTCTGGTTATAAAATGCCAATTTACAACGACAATAGGAAATTCTTGCAGAGTTCTGAGAGTAGAGATCAAATTTCAAGAGCATTTCATGAATTATTAAATGCAGTTGAATTTTACCCTAGACACATTGCAGGAACAGCCACTGCAGGTATTCCTCATGCTACCACTTTAGCAGATTTTATGCACCTCCCACTTTCTTATGTTAGGCAATCTAACAAAACACATGGCCTTTGTAATGTAATTGAAGGTTTGAATAAGGATGGCTCATATAAAAATCAAGAAGTTTTAGTTATTGAAGATTTAATTTCTACAGGCATGAGTTCAATCAATGCTTGCCAAGCAGTGAGAGAAGCTGGTGGGAAAGTGCCCTATTGCTTTGCTATATTTTCTTATGGAATGCAAAAGGCTATCGATGCTTTTGAAGCTCTTGACCCACCTTGCAAGCCAATCACTATAATTACATATGATTTTATGATAGAAGAAGCTTGCAAAATAGGATATATAAACGAAGAGGAAAAGATTAGCTTGCAAGAATGGAAAGCTTCTCCTTTTACGTGGTGGGAAGATAGAAATAAGTAGTATTTTTTAATTTTGCTAAATGAATGCTACAACTGGCAACTTAAGGAAAATGCTGATTAAATGTCTAGTATACTCAACGTGGTGAGTTAGGCTATCTTTAGTCAGCATTATGCTGGTGAGTTTAGCCTATTCTTTAGTTGCTGCTTTTTCTATCAACCATTTACCAATGGTTCTTTTATTTCGGTTGATACTAACTCCTACTAAAAAGACATTTTTATTATTGGTTTTGTATTTTTCTGCATAACCCATATCTTTGATTTGTGTGATTGCATCAATAGGTTTTCCACCAACTTTGAACTCAAATATATAAATGCTATCTGCTGTTTCCACTTCTACGTCTGAGTGCCCTTGAGAACTATGAACTTCTGTTCTCACATACTGCCCCATAAGACGAAAAATGAGATAGATAGCTGTTTGATAGTTATGTTCTCTTAAAAAAAGCTTGTTTTCTGGTAATGAATCATAAGGGATACTTGCCATAAGAGCTTTTGTGAGTGTGAGCACATGATCAATATCACCTTTTTCCATGCTTTGCAGAAACTTATATATCATAAATTCACTGGATGATTTACTGCAGGCACTTATATAAACAATCATTAAACGTTCAAGAAAGGCATATCTTACTTCATCATTAGGAAACCCTAAAATATACATATCAATGTGTTTATCATAAGCTTTGATTGTAAGATATCCAGCTTGAAAAAGAAGAGGTACTAAATTTGAATAGTCCAACCTATATTCATCCATAGTTTTAAAAGTTAATTTAATATTTTCTTCTAGGTCAGGGATCTCAAAATTCCTTTGTGTTAGTAGGTGAACCATAAAAGTAGGTGTTCCAGTTTCAAACCAATAGTCATCTAACTTTTTTGCTTCAAAAGCAGTGCATAAACTAAAAGGATTGTATATGCCAATCAAATCTTCACTAAAATGATATCCATCATATTTTTGTTTTAATTTTTGTAGCATTTCGTTATATGAAATTTCATATTTTTTTGCTATTTCTTTAATATTAAAAGCAAAATATTTTTCTAATTCTTCTTGAGTTATGCCACAAATAGTAGAATATTCATCTTTCAATGTTATGTCAAAAAGATTATTCAAGTCTGAAAAGATGCTAACCTTACTAAATTTGGTAACTCCTGTAAGAAAGCTTAAATGAATATGTTCGCTTGCACTTTTAATTACACTATAAAAAGCCTTTAATGTGGAACGATAAGAATTGTGTAACTCTTCATTTTCTAGTGTTGCAATAAGAGGCTTATCATATTCATCTACTAGAATGACTACTTTCTCTCCAAATTTTTTGTGCAAAAGTTGTAAGATTTGTGCAAAAGCTATATCTGGCTCATCTATATTGGTTTTAACATTAAAATTATCTTCCCACATATTAATATGAAAATTTAAAATACTCCTTAAGTGCTCTTCTTTATTATATTCTTTTGAAGATAAATCTAGCCTCAGCACTGGGTAAGTTTTCCATTCACTATTATTTTCTTGTTTGATTTTTTCAATAGAAAGTCCCTTGAATAGCTCTTTTTTTCCTTCAAAATAAGCTCTCAAGGTTGAAAGGAACAAACTTTTTCCAAAACGTCTAGGACGAGTTAAAAAGAATGTGCGTCCAACCTTATCCATTTTCCATACAAACTGAGTCTTATCCACATAAACATAGTTTCCTTCAATCATTGAAGGAAAATCTTGAACACCTACAGGCATGCTTTTTTCTTGCATGAGTGGAATTATAACACGAATGGGGGCTTTTTCAAGTAGCTTTTACTATAGAGTGGAGCCCTAATGAAATACAATTCTTAAAGATAAGTTAACACTATACTTCTTATTTATATCTAGTGCTAAGTTTCCAAATTCTTTCATCAAAGCCTTCTTTATTTCTTATTGCATCGTCTATGTCTTTTTTTATTTCTTCATCAAACCAGCCTAAGCCCATAAAGGGAGAGGAAAAATCTTTCATATATTGTGTGTTAAGCCAGCCAGGAAAGCGTATATACTTCCAACAAAGAATTTTTTCACTTATAGGATAATATGTTGGAATAAACAGAGCATTTTCTCTGACAATTTCTTCTATTCTCATATTGCATTTTGCTTTTTCTTGAATGCTTAAATTAGGATCTTCATATTTTTCTAAAAGTGAATCTAGTTCTTTACTAGAATAGCCAAAAAGAGCTGAAAGATAGAAAGAGTTTTTATTACTTGAATGCAATAAATTATAATGGTTTGGTATTTTAGAAGATGGAAGCCTAGCCCACCAAGCTTGGAATGTTTTATTGTTTATCTTCTTTAATATTCCACCTGACACAAACTGAAAGTCTAGGTAGACGCCACATTCAAGTGCTTTAGCAAATAAAAAACCAAAAACATCTTTCAAATATATATCATCATAAATAATAGTAAAGCTTGCTTTCTTCCCCTCTTTATTCATTCTAATTCCGTTTGAATCTAAGAAGGTAAAACCAGCTTTTTCCAATAATTCTCCAGCCTTTTTCTTATCATAATTTGCTAATTTTATGTTTTGATTATTAAAAGGAATATCGTCACAACTCTGGTTCACTCCCATTGTGTAACATCTTTTGTAATTTCCTATTAAAACATTTTCGAGAAGTCCATCAATATCCAAAGCGTATTCCATTGCACGCCTAAAATCCAAGTTGTCAAATGGAAAGCTTCTTGTGTTAAAGATAATGCCATTCAATCCTTGAATAGATTTATAATTACTTACCCAAATATCTTGTAAGCCTCGCTTAAAACGAACATCACTTATTGCATCAAGATATTCATTGCTAGAAGAAATGGGAAGGCTATCGAGTTCTTCGTTTCTAAAATATTTTTTAACAGATGTTTGAGTACCGGGCAGTATTTTAATTTCTATAAATTCAAAATTGAACATGTTTTCAAAGTGTTTATATTCACTAGCCCACCATTTCTCAACTTTTTTAAAGGATAGACCATAATTAAAATTCCAGTGATGGAGATAGTATGCCCCTGTTGTAGGCTCAGCTTTTCTGTTGTATTCTTCTATCCAGTTTTTTAAATTAGCTTCCTTATAAAAGTGCTTTGCACGAGGTGAGATATTTGTGAGGTCTAATAGTAGTTCTTTAGATTTTGGAATAGGAGCGTTGTAAGTGATGGCGATATACTTATCTGAAATCTTTTTTATGCTTAGATTTGCAAAGTCCTCATTATCACATAGGGGAGCAATATATTCATTTTGCATAAAGTCTATTGCAAAAATAAAATCATCTGCTGTGCATGGGGTGCCATCTGACCACATAGCTTTTTTGTTTAGTTTGTAGTAGACAGTTTTTCCATCTTCTGCAAAAGCCCAATGTGTTGCACATCCTGGCAAAAACTTAAAATCTTCCAGCGATTTTGTCAAAAGTGAAACATGATTATTAAAAAGAGCTTTTGAAACACTATCTGCTTGAGGACCTACATATCTAAATGTGTTTGGAATGTCATGCAAATATGTATAAAAAGCCCCCCCTTTTTTTGCATTAGGAGATCCTACACTAGTTGCAAAACTGGTATTCCATTTTAAGTTCTTAAGCTCTTCATATTGTTTTTCAGTTTCTTCTAACACTATTCCTTCTATTAATGTTGTTCTGAAGTCAGGAATATTACCTAATTCATTTTCAATTATGTTTTCAGTTTTTTTTATAGCATTAGATGACTTTAGAGAAAAATCATTGTCAAAAAAATCGAACTTTCCATTACAAGAAAGAAAGAGAGTAACTAAACAAAAAACTATATATTTCATGCCTCGCATTATAAACTTAAATATGATATAATAGGAAGATATATTTTTGGTGACGTAAATACTTTTTTCAAGTGATAATTTCATAGAAATACCCAT
>CAUUAF010000123.1:0-4689 GCA_963543085.1 uncultured Treponema sp.
GTCAAACAGCTTTAATTGTTTTATTATCTCAAATTGGCTCTTATGTTCCAGCTGAAAAAGCAAAGCTCACCCCTGTTGATAAGATTTTTTGTAGAGTGGGAGCTTCTGACAATCTTGCAAGAGGGGAATCTACTTTCTTAGTTGAAATGACAGAGACATCATATATATTGCAAAGTGCAACAAATCAATCATTAGTGATTATGGACGAAGTGGGTCGTGGTACTTCAACAGAAGACGGAATGGCAATAGCCCAAGCATGTTCTGAATATCTACTCAATAAAATTGGTGCTAAAACCTTGTTTGCAACACATTATAGGGAACTAACAGAAATGGAACACCCTGCCTTGCAAAATTTAAAACTTGATATTATGGAAAGTGACGGAAAAATCGTCTTTTTGAAAAAAGTTATTGAAGGTGTTTCTAAAAGTTCGTATGGACTCCATGTTGCAGCTCTTGCAGGTTTACCAAAAGAAGTGGTTGAAAGAGCAAAAAATCTTCTACATCTACATACCACATTTAAGACACATTCATCTTTTGATGAAGAGCAATTTGAAGAAATACCTGAAAAAACAAAGGGTAAAAATATCAGCACTCCAACCCTTTTTGGTGAAGAACTTTTGATTATCAATGACATCTTAAATCAAGATTTGAACAACATAACACCACTTACGGCATTACAAAAAATTAGTGAATGGCAAAAGCAATTAATGTAAAAAAATAGCCCCTTCTTAGTAATAAGAAAGGGCTAAAAACTAATCATTTTTCATTAAGTGCCAGGTGTAGGTGGTGGTAGCGGTGGAGTAGGTGGTGGAGGCGGAGGTGGTGGGGGAAGAACACCTCCTTCACCATTACTATTTTCAATTTTAAAACTCCAACTTACATTTTTCTTACCTATATCACTTACCTCTAGTTCTATGCTATTGGTTTTCTGTTTTGTTTCTACACTTGCTGTAGCAACTCCATTTTCAAAAGAAGCAACTACTTTATCACTATTTATTTTAAGCAAAGCCTTAGCACTTGCTCCAGAATATTTAACAATGATGGTTGTAGGAGTTGAAGAAACAGAAACTGTAGCTCCATTGAGTGTTGCTAGTTTATCTTTAGTGAATACTTTCTCGCCCACTTTAATCTCTTCAACTTCGCATTCCACAGGTTCTTCTTCATATGTGAAGGCTCTAGTATTTTTTGCTTCAACAAACCTAAAACCATCGTCTTCTATAGAAGGAATGAGGATTATTGCACTTCTATTTGCTAGTTTTAAATGTTTTCCTTCCTTATGAACGTTACCACCTTTTTCTACACGACTAGGCACAGCACCTGTCTTAAAGCCTACAGGATTTATTACAGAACCAGTTTGTTTAAATGGCTTATCCATGTCTATAAAATCAAAACAAAACTCTCCCGCATTACCTACCATGTCGTATAGTCCAATAGAATTAGGTTTTTTCTCTCCAACTCTGTGAAATTTGCCATTTGAATTTGAACCAAACCAAGCATATTCGCCTAACTTTGTCTCATCATGTGTCCCAGAAAAATCATATTTCCACTCTGGCTTTGTGATATCTCCTCCACGAGCTGCCACTTCCCACTCAACTTCTGTAGGAAGACGCACACCTTGCTTATTTAAGAGCACTTCTGCCTTCGTTATTTCTCCATACAACGATGCATCTCTTATAGCCTCTTCTGTTCCTTCTTTAACATAGAGAGGAGTAAAATCTAGTCCTTTTGATTTTTTATAATCGCTATAAGCATTACACCAAACGAATGCATCTGCCCAACTGATGTTTACAATTGGTTTTAGCAAATCTTCTTTTTTCTCTTCTTGAGTAGGTGGTTCCCAATTAAATTTATAACCATTAGCCTTTCCTGCTTCATAAACTTCTCTCCATAGTTTACGTGTAACTTCATATTTTGCTATCTTGTAGGTATCAAAGTCAATTGTACGTCCATTACCCAACGCCATATAGTCAGGCTTGAAATTAAACTCCAAACCTGATTTAAAAGGACTTGAAGGAGCTTTTACTTCAACTGTTTTGTCCATAATAAAGCGAATGAGTTTGATCTTATAGCTTTTGCCTTGTGTGCCATCTTCTGCAATAGTGTTGATTGTGAAGATCTTCTCTTCATGAGGTTTTTTCTCAAAGGCATTTTCGTTTTCACCTACAACCTCTATCTTTGCATTAGCATCTTCAAAAACTACAACTATCTGAGAAAACAACTCTTTTTCTTCCATGTCCTCATCAACATAGAATTCCTGCAACTCAGTCTCTTCTTTTTCAAGATCAAAACTTTGTGAATTAATGGTGATAGACTTAACATTCGCATTAGAGCTTTTAATCCTATTCTTACCAAGTCCACTTTGATTGCACGAGATAAATAAGCTAACTAAAAATATTAAAGCAGTAGCTACCCCCCCCCGTGCCATATATTTTGATTTAATCATATATTCTCCTAAAACAAAAAAATACCCATTAAACACCATAAAGTAATAGATGCCCAATGGGAAATCAAAAAATTAGACACCACGCTCGCTCATGATAGTCTTAATTTCATCTTCATTAATTCCTACCATAGCTTGACCTAAGTTTTCTGAAACTTCAGCTATTTTTGCATAATCATCATAGTGTTTAACAGCTTCAACAATGGCTTTTGCTCTCTTTGCAGGATCTCCAGATTTGAATATTCCACTTCCAACAAAAACACCATCTGCTCCCAAATGCACCATCAAAGCAGCATCAGCTGGAGTTGCAACACCACCTGCAGAAAAGTTTGGAACAGGTAGGCGTCCATTCTTGTGTACATATTCAACAAGTGCATAAGGCACTGCATAGTTTTTTGCTGCAACATAAAGCTCATCTTCACGCAAGACAGTAAGTTCTTTCATTTCTTTCATAATCTGCCTCATGTGCTTAACAGCTTGGATAACATCACCTGTTCCTGCTTCACCTTTAGTGCGAATCATTTTAGCACCTTCTTGAATGCGTCTAAGAGCTTCACCTAAATTTCTAGCTCCGCAAACAAATGGCACTTTGAATTGGCTTTTATCCACGTGATGCATTTCATCAGCTGGAGAAAGAACTTCAGATTCATCAATGAAATCAATTTTAATAGCTTCCAAAATTCTAGCCTCAATAAAATGACCTATTCTTACCTTTGCCATAACAGGTATTTTAACAGCCTTCATAATTTCTTTAATCATCTTTGGATCGCTCATACGCGAAACACCACCTGCAGCTCTTATGTCAGCAGGAATTCTTTCCAAAGCCATTACAGCCACAGCACCCGCAGCCTCTGCAATTTTTGCTTGCTCTGGTGTTGTAACGTCCATTATTACGCCACCAGCAAGTTGTTTCAAAATATCCATAATTACACCTCCCTAAGTGTTTTAATCATATTGTTAAAATTTAAGCGGAGGTATTATAAAAGAAATTAAGTTTTTATTAAAGACTTATATTTGATAATTTTTATAGCAAAAACTTGACAATTAAATAAATCTATGAACTTTTTCGAAAAGGATTAATTACTTATTTCTTTTTCCTATTGTTACGTCTTTTGATTTATACAAAAACCATTGTCTTGCATTGCTTTTGTTTTCGTTTGGAAATATTTTTCTTCCAATAGATGAGCTTGGAGTAATATGATAATGAATAGCGTCTTTTATTTCAGCTGATGGCATCCATACACCACTTTCAAAAGCCTTTAATGCTGCGTTTGCAATATTCTCTGATGACCATTCTTCTTCTTGGGCTTTTGAGTCAGCGTATAAAATTGCATCTTGAACCATTCCATTTTCTTCTACAACTATTGCATTACTTTTTCGCTTAGGTAGCGATTTATGATGAGACCAAAAATCACGAGCTGAGCTTGAGGCTTCTGGTTCTTTTGAGATTATGCTAGAATCAATTTCATCTTTTGCATTTTCATTAAAGCTTCTCCAATGATACACAACAAACTCCCCTTTTTTGACATAAGCAGACGGAAAAACATAGTCTGGCTCTTTTTTGCTACCAACATTTAATATTCTTATACCACTTAAATTCCCTTCTTTTGTAACAACCATTTCTATAAATTCTGACTTAGGCTTTTTTGAATACAATGGTCTAACCTCTGAGATTTTTAGAATGCAGGGATTGTTGTTTGCACCAATAAAATTAAGCTTGAACAGTAATGAATTACCAAAACGATCTTTAACTTCACCTTTTAGAAAAAAAGCTTCGCCAATTTCAATAATTTTAGGATCTTCCAAAGAAATTAAAAAATGCTTATTTTCTTCTTGTAAATTTTTAATAGTATTAGAAACCGTAATATTTTCCTCTTCATCTTTGTATATAGAACAAGAAATATCTTTAATATTTTTATCAAAAATGAGTTCCACATTATTTTCTTTATCTTGGGTGTAGCTAACTAGCTTTACATTATCCATTTCACCTGTAAAAATGTTAATAAACTGAGGCATTTCTTCCATACTAGTACAAGAAAGAAACAAAAACATAACAGCAAAATGAAAGATATAAATGTATTTCATAAAGCCCTCACTGTTTTCTTTAATTAGCGTTTTTCTTATTAGCTTGCCTTAAAAACTCTTAAAAAAAGATAACAATAAAAAAGCCCCATGCTTTCATAATGAAAACATGAGGCTTTAATCAATTGCTTTCTAAAACGCTAATTAGTCTCCACATTCGCCTGTTA
>CAUUAF010000124.1:0-4580 GCA_963543085.1 uncultured Treponema sp.
TCTGAAGATATGATGGGGCGAGTCTTTGATGGTCTTGCTCGTCCTATTGATGGGTTTCCTGAACTATATTCTTCTGATTTTCGCAATATAAATGGTTCTCCGATAAATCCTTTTGCACGTATCTATCCTAGGGATTTTATTCAGACGGGTATTTCTGCAATTGATGGAATGAATACCTTGATTAGAGGGCAGAAACTTCCAATATTTTCAGGTAATGGAATGCCTCATAACGCTATAACCGCACAGATTATAAGGCAGGCAAAAATCCTTTCGAGTAATGAAGACTTTGTAATTGTGTTTGCAGGTATGGGAATAAAGTATGATACGTCTAGGTATTTTATAGATAGTTTTGAAAAAACAGGTGTGGCTTCTCATGTTGTTATGTTTTTGTCTTTAGCGGATTCTCCTTCTGTGGAGCGTATCATAACACCTCGCTGTGCTTTAACGGCGGCTGAGTATCTAGCTTATGAAAAGAACAAACATGTTTTAGTTATTCTAACAGATATGACGAACTATTGTGAGGCATTGCGTGAAGTGTCTGCTATACGAGGAGAAGTTCCTGGAAGAAAAGGATATCCAGGCTATCTTTATTCAGATTTAGCAGAACTATATGAACGTGCTGGTAAGATTAGTACGTCCCAAGGTTCTATCACACAGCTTCCTATTCTTTCTATGCCAAATGATGATATAAGTCATCCTATACCTGACCTAACAGGATATATAACAGAGGGGCAAATTGTGCTTGATAGGGATATGACTCAAAAAGATTCGTATCCGCCAATTAATCCTCTTCCCAGTCTTTCTAGGCTTATGAAAGATGGCATTGGAGAGGGAATGACCCGAGATGATCATAAAGATGTTTCAAGTCAGCTTTTTGCTTCTTA
The DNA here is from genome assembly GCA_963543085.1 of uncultured Treponema sp. GTDB lineage: Bacteria > Spirochaetota > Spirochaetia > Treponematales > Treponemataceae > Treponema_B. Next base: position 885 of record CAUUAF010000124.1, read on the forward strand.
CTCTAAGGTGAAGAGTATAAGAAATATGGCTTCTATTGTTGGTGAAGAAGAAATATCTGATATAGACAAAAAATATTTGAGGTTTGGTACTTTGTTTGAAAAATATTTTCTCACTCAAGGAGAAAATGAGAATAGAAGTATAGGAGAAACTCTTGATATAGGTTGGGCAGTTTTGTCTGTTTTGCCAAAGCCTGAATTGTATAGAATAAAGCAAGAGTTAATTGAAAAATATATGGAGAAGGCTAAAGGACATGTTTGCCAAGCATTGCAAGAAGAATTGGCTTCGATTTAATTGTTTTTGTTTCGGGATATTAGGGAGATAAGATCATGGAAAACACAAATATTGCTCCTACAAAGTCCAATTTATTAAGCTTAAAAGAAAAGCTCAATATTGCAGAAGAGGGTTATGCCTTATTAGAACAAAAAAGAGAAATTCTTGTTATGTCTTTGATGCAAATGCTAGACAAAGTTAAGGCTCTTGAAAAAGAAATAAATATTCAACTTGAAAAGGCTTATCCATCGCTTAGACGTATGTTTGTTGTTGTGGGGCAGAAGCAAGCAGAACGTTTAGCTTCAACAATTTCATATAATTTTAATTCAACACCTGAAGAAAAAGTGATTGCAGGAATGAAATTTAAAACAATATCTGTTGATATGCCTAAAAAACGTCTACCATATTCCTATTTTAATTCATTTGCATATTGCGACCAAGTTATTATTGATTTTTTTGATTTGCTTAATCTTTTAACTCAAATGGCTTCTATAAGAACTGTTGTTTGGAAACTGGCTAGAGAAGTGAAAAAAAATCAACGAAGAGTTAACTCATTGGAAAAAGAAATTATTCCACAAACAAAAAGAGATAAGAATTATATTGAAAGTGTTTTGGAAGAAAGAGATAGAGAAAATATTTTTGTGCTAAAGGCTTTAAAAAATCATATAAAAAAGGATAAACCATGATAAGACCATTGTTCCAAAATATATTAGTATTAGTGCGTGGTGGAGAAGGTTGTGTTGAGGCAGCTCAATATGCAACAGTGATGTCAAAGTTGTATCGTTCAAAAGTTCATGCCTTGTATGTTGTGGACACTGCTAGCATCAAAAAGCTTTCATTAAATAAAATCTTTGTTGCAGAAGAAAGTCGTGAATATGAAAAAAACATGGAAGACACTGGTGGAAGGTATTTGGAACACATAAGAGAAATTGGTGCAAATAAGGGAGTTGACATAAAAGTAGAACTCCGAAAGGGTAGTGTGTCTGATGAAATTGCTTCTTATACAGAGGAATATAAGATTGACGCTGTTTTAGTTGGTGTGGAAAATTCTAATGGCACATCAAACGAAATTTTTGAACGCTCTTTTTATTCAATTCTTTCGCACTTAAAATGCTCTGTAATTATAGTAAAAGATAAACTAATCAAAAATATTTATAAGATGGCTTAATACTCTCATTTTTTTATTCTTATTTGAAAAAATCGGTTGGTATAGTATACGCACTGGTTAAAGAGTCACTTAGTTGATGGAATAATTCCCAATAATTTTTATAACTATTTTCTCTTCTATTCATTCTCATTCTTGAGGTTTTAATATGAAAAAAATTACTTTATTGTTTCTTGTACTGTTTGCATTTCTAGCTTCTTGTAATAATCAATACTCTGAAGATGAAACAAAGGAAAGTTTGTTTTTCTCAGGAGCTTGTAACAGCACAAGCAATATTATTGTAGGCACTTCAGGACAAATATTAAAGAATACTTACGGTTCATTAAGTTGGGAAAAGATGGAAAGCCATACAGACAAGGATTTGGTTGATGCTTATTACAATGTTAGCAAGTCTTACTTTTATGTGGCAGGGCATTATGGAACAATTGCATTTAGTGATGATAATGGTGTTACATGGAAAAGCATAAATACAAGCTCTGACTACCATCTTTTTGGAATTGCAACAAATGATAATAGGATTGTAGCAGTTGGAAAAGGCCTTGTCATTTTATCTAGCAAAGATGCTGGCAACAGTTGGGAAAGAATATATAAAGGTGTGCCTCAACTTTCATTTTATGATATAGCCTTTGGTAATGGTTTTTGGGTTGCTGTTGGTGACCATAGCAATGTGATAGTTGTAAACGATATAACTGGAGACGTGACAGACAAAAGAGCAGGAGAAGGGAAAAAACTAAAGGGTATAGCTTTTGATAACAATAACAATGTTTGGGTTGCGGTAGGACATGAAGGTGTAATCTTTATTAGTAAAGACAATGGTACTTCTTGGGAACAAAAAAATAGTGGAACAACAGAAGATTTGTTAAGTGTAGCTTTTAATGGGAAGCGTTTTGTTGCTGTGGGAGCAAATGGAATTATTTTAACAAGCCGAGATGGCTCTTTGTGGAATAAAATTACAATTAATAATAATTCAACATTTCGCTCCATTTCTTGTACAGATACTCATTGGCTTGCTATAACGATAGAAGGTAAAAAAGAGATAATAGAAGATACTAAGATTGAATAGGTGGGAGCTATTCATAGCCTAATATTTTGCGATAGCTTGAAATCATATAAAGAGGGATGTCATATATGGGCAGGCTTATTTTAAAGTCTGCAAGAGAAGAACGAACCACTTTTTCGGGAGCGTATTTATTTATATAGCTTGCAAGACTTTTTGCTTTTAGGTTTATTCCTGCTTTTACTTCTAATGGAACAACATCTCCTTCAATTTCTGTGATAAAGTCAATCTCTGCAGTGTTGTTTGCCCAATAAAGAGGATTAAATCCAATGTTTTTTAATTCTTGCAAAATATATTGCTCCATTAATATGCCTTTAAACTCAGTGAATATTTTAATTTCTTCAATTAGAATCTTAGATGGTACGTTTAACATAGCACAGAGGATGCCCACGTCAAAAAAATAAAGTTTGAAGGCATCATTATCTGCATAGCTTGCAATAGGAGGTGAGGCTTTTGTGATATTATGAATAGGGTAGACTAAGCCACTATTTTTTAACCAAGAAATAGCAGTTAAAAAGTCTGAAGCTCTAGCTCCTTTTTTTAAATACTTAAAAATATATTTTGAGTTATCTTTTGCAAGTTGAGATGGAATAGATTCCCAAATCATTTTAGTTTTTAGTGTGTCAAAAGCGGTGTTATATTTTGAAAAGTCAGAGATAAAACCATTGATTAAGGCATTTTGTATCTTTCTCACATCATCAAAATTATGATTTTGTGCAAAATTATCAACTGCTTCTGGCATTCCTCCAACAAATAAATATTCTCGTAATAATTCTTCAAAGTCTGTTTTAAAAAGTGTTATATTTTTATAATCTAGGTTAGTTATCAATGCTTTATACCTATTTTTTCCAATGGCTTCCAAGAACTCTAAAAAACTTAAAGGATACATTCTCAAAAAATCAACTTTACCAATTGGAAAAGAGGTTGAAGATTTTTGATGATTTATTGCAACACCTAATAAACTACCCGCAGAGATTATATGATATTGTGGAAGAAATTCATAAAAATATTTTAGTGATGTTAAAGCATTTAAATTCTCACCAATTTCATCAAAAATTATTAATGTTTCTTCTGTTATATCAGTGTTTGAATATATAGAAAGAGCATTTAAAATACCTTGAACATCTTGGGCAGATGCAAAAATATCGTTTAGTTTTTCATTTTTTTCAAAATTCAGATATACATAGTTTTTATAAAAGTTTT
>CAUUAF010000125.1:0-4575 GCA_963543085.1 uncultured Treponema sp.
CAACAAAATCACTTTCTGAAACATGTGTAATTCCCGAAATATGCAATAAAAGATTTTGCGAAGTTTGTTCAAGATATTCTATAATTACTCCTGCTGCAGGGAGTTCAGGTGAAGTTTTTTCAAGACCAAATGCTTTAAGAGATTCTGTTCCAAAAAGATGACACAACTTATCAAATGCTTTTTCTGCATTAAAAAAAGAATCTGGCATTGAGGTTTTTAAGATGTGCGGATATTCAAGTTCCAGCCTTTTCATAATATTTTGGTTTTTTTCTAAAGATTGAGAAATCAATATTTCTGAAGGTGAGATTCTACCAAGCTCCTTAAAAAGTTCTTTTTCTGTGTTTTTTCTTGAAAAAGACATGCAAAAAAAACTACCAGAGCTCACATCTATGTATGCAATTCCATCATAATAATCTTGAGATGTTGCTACTTTTGTTTGTTTAGGAGAGCAATATATTGCTAAAAGATAGTTATCTTTGCCACTTTCAAGAAAATCATCTTCAATTGCAAGTCCAGGCGTTATTACTTCTGTAACTTCACGCTTTGTTAATTCACCTGGTAAGGGGTCAGAAACTTGTTCACAAATTGCAATCTTTTTTCCTGCACGCAAAAGACGAGCAACATAAACCTTATATGCATGATATGGAATGCCACACATAGGCACATTGTTGCGTTTTGTGAGAGTGAGATTTAAAATACGACTTACTTCTACAGCCTCATCAAAAAACATTTCGTAGAAGTCTCCAAGCCTAAAAAATAATATTGCATCCTTATATTTCTCTTTAATGCTTAGGTATTGCCTTATCATAGGCGTCTTAATTACTCTATCTGACAATTTCTACTCCTTAGCAAACTTAAGTGTTCCAACATCTGTAAATTATATAACCAAATCTCTAATAAGTACAATAATCTAATGTTCTTACTATGTCTTATCTTTACAAAACAGTTTATTTTTATGGCTTCAACAAATTGCAAGGTTTAAATTATGTTTGTGAATTAGAAAGGCTATTTGGGAAAAGCTAAGTAAGGTTAAAAATAGAGAGTTAAAGTTTTGAATCGGTTACTAACATAATAACTTCATACCATTAGGGCAGAACTTTATTAACAAATTGGTTGTTAAAAGAATTTATCATCAGAGGAGTTTCTGCTCCTCTTTTTTCTAGTTAGATTATCTCGCTAACCTTCCATTCTTTCAAATTCTTTCCATCTTCTTGAATCTCAACTCCAATCGATACAATCTTCTTGTTGCTAGCTTTATGCTTTTCGTGGTAGCCTTTTTCCTCGATTTGTTGCAATGCCCTATCTGCACTTTGCCCCATCTTGAATTCAAAGATATAAATATTTTCTTTTGTTTCAACTTCCACATCGCTACGCCCTCTCGAGCTATGCACTTCAGTTTTAACGAACTGTCCCATGAGACGAAAGATTAAATATATCATTGTTTGCACATTATATTCTCTTAAAGCTATTTCGTCCTTTTTAAGTGAGTCATAAGGAAGACTTGCCATGAGGGCTTTTATTCTTTGCAATACTTCTTCTATTTCACCTTTTTGCATTAGACGAGTAAAACTATAAATAGAAAAACTGTTGTCTCTAAAAGGTACTTTTTTTGTATATTCTTTTATTAAAGAACCCAAGAAGGCATAACGTACTTCATCATTTGGAAAGCCTAGAGTGTAAGCATTAAAGCCTTCATCATAGCCAGTAATAGTTAGGTATCCTGACTGAAAAAGAAGAGGAATAATGTTATCACCTGCCATCCTGTAGTCAGTTAGTTCTTGAGTATTGCAAACAATTTCTCCATCATCTAACGTTTGCACATCAAAGTTGTTATTTGCTAAGAATTCAACGAGAAATGTAGGCGTTCCTGTGCGAAACCAATAGTCTTCAATCTCTTTTGAAGCTAAGGCGTTGCATAAACTAAATGGGTTATAAATGCCTACACCATTTTTGCTGAAATGATACCCATCATAGTGTTTTTTTAATTTTTCAATTATATGTTCATAAGTTGTCTGTTTTTTTTCTGCTAATTCCTTAATCTCTAGCTCAAAATTGGCTAGCATCTCTTTTTCTGTTATGCCACAAATTTCAGAGTATTCATCCAGGAGAGTGATGTCATAAAGATTGTTAAGACCTGAAAAAATAGTAACAGAACTAAATTTTGTAACTCCTGTAATAAAAGAAAACCTAAGATATTCGTTTGAACTTTTTAGTACGCTATAAAAACCTTTTAGAATTGCCCTATAATAATTGTTTAGTTCTTCATCATTTATTGTGGAAAGAAGAGGCTGGTCATATTCATCAACTAACACCACGACTTGTTTACCTGTTTTTTTATAAATAGCTAATATTATTTCTGAAAATGCAATTTCAGACTCTTCAAATTTTAATGTAATACCAAATTCATCTTTCCATTTTTCTATATTGGCATTTAACACCTCATTCAGTTCTTCCTTTTCTTTGTAAGCTTTTCCACTAAGATCAAGATATAGCACAGGATAACTTTCCCAATCACTTTTATTTTCTTTCTTAATTTTTTCTATTTCAAGTCCATTAAAGAGTTCTTTTTCACCCTGAAAATATGCTTTTAGCATAGAAAGAAAAAGGCTTTTACCAAATCTCCTAGGTCGACTAAGAAAATATACACTATTTCTTTTTTGTAGTTGCCATATAAAGTGACTTTTATCCACGTATACATATGAATAAGTCTTATCTCGCATTGCCTTAAAACTCTGTATTCCTATAGGAACTTGTCTTAAATTTTCCATATACGTAAGTTTATCATTAACTTACCTTTTTTGACTAGATTTTTTAAATTTAACTGATAATAGTATGCAAATACGATTACGACCTCTCTCTAGTGCAACCATTCCACAACTTATTCCGTCAAACAAACTTAATATTTTCTAAATCTTTTTTTCTAACATAATTTTCTCCTAATATGGCGTTGTCAATTTCTCTTTGATCTAGGTAAAAATCAACTTTTCGTCTGAACTCGAAAGGAGTTTTTGCTGTGTCATTTTGTAGCCTCTTAAAAAAAGAGTCAGTTCGGATGCTACATTATCCAAAGCTGAGTCGTTAATTCCTATTAATTAAATTGGATACTTAGTTAATGTAGCTAAAACTGGTTATCAGTTTTACCCGCATTGCTACTTTTTCGCTTGTTGTTGATACACATATTATATACCTCTTGAAAATCGCACTATTTAACTATATAGTAAGCGCCTCGAAAGGTGTCTTTTGACTAATTGTTTTTAGTGAAAAGGCTCTTATAAAAGCTTAAGCTTAGTTTAGGAAGAGGGGGATTTTACTGATGGATATTTCACTTGCTTTGTATGCAGTGCTTGGAGGCGGTGTTTTAGCTTTATTGTATGCTGCTTTCAAAACAACATGGATTTTCAAACAAAAGGTTGAAAATGAGACTTTAAGGGAAATTGGTGGACACATAAGCGATGGAGCTATGGCTTTTTTGAGGCGTGAGTATCTTACTCTTTTGCCATTTATTGCATTGGTTGCTATCTTTTTAGGTTTTGCAAACCAAGGTGTGTTGAAGTTTCAAGCAGCTGCTTTCTTACTTGGTGCTATTGCTTCTATGATGGCAGGTTTTATTGGTATGAAAGTTGCAACATCTGCAAACGTTCGCACAACTCAAGCTGCAGAGAAAAAAGGTCTTAATGGAGCATTACAAGTAGCCTTTTCTGGTGGTTCTGTTATGGGTATGAGTGTTGTAGGCTTGGCTTTTATAGGGCTTTTTATTGTTCTTTTTGTTGCTACAAAAATGCTTGGAAATGCTGAAGACACTTTTGCAAAGTCTATTTTGCCACTTGCAACAGCTTTTTCTTTTGGAGCTTCTTCCATTGCTCTTTTTTCACGTGTTGGTGGTGGGATTTATACAAAAGCTGCTGACGTTGGTGCAGACTTAGTTGGTAAAGTTGAAGCTGGGATTCCAGAAGACGACCCACGCAACCCAGCAACTATTGCAGATAACGTTGGAGACAATGTTGGAGACGTTGCAGGTATGGGAGCTGACTTATTTGAATCATTTGTTGGTTCTTTGGTTGGTGCTATGATTTTAGGTTTGACTGTTCAAGTTTCTGGTGCAGGCGGAGATGCATTAAAAATGCAACTCATGCTACTTCCTCTTTTAATTGCAGTTGTAGGCTTAATTGCTTCTGTTATTGGAACTTTCTTTGTGCGTGCAAAGCCTAATAGCAATCCACAAACTGCTCTTAATATAGGTTCTTTTGGTGCTGCTATCTTAGCAACTGTTGCAGTTTTCTTCCTTATTAAATACATATTGGGGGATGCAACCTTTAATGGTGGCAAGGTAAATGCTTTGCGTGTTTTCTTTGCTACAGTGATAGGTCTTGCATCTGGTTTGGCAATTGGACTTATAACTGAGTATTATACTGGTACTGGTAAAAAGCCTGTAAACGAAATTGTTGAAGCTTCTAAGACAGGTCCTGCTACTACAATCATTTCTGGTCTTGCAGTTGGAATGAAAAGTTCTTTCCCTGTTGTTATCTTAATTTGTGTTGCTATTTTTGCAAGCTTTTTCTTTGCAGGTCTTTATGG
>CAUUAF010000126.1:0-4563 GCA_963543085.1 uncultured Treponema sp.
TTTAATCACAGCTTCCTTAATAGCCTCTTGCACTATATTTTAAATTCTTTCATCTCATCTATAAGCGAAGTAGTCATTTCTCTGTTCTTTTGAGCAATCTCGTTAACACCATTCACAGAATGATGAATCTCTTCTATACTCAAAGACATTTCACGCATGCTATTAGAAATACTATCAGACATTTGGTCTAATCTATTCATTTCTAGCGATACTTGGTTGCTACCCTGTAGCATTTCTCCAGAAACTATCTTCACTTTACGTGTAATCTCATCAATTGTCTCTATTGTTTTAAGAATATATTCGTTCCCCTCTTCTTGCCTTTTCATGGCATCCATAACCGTTTTTTCTTGTAAGTTTGTATTTTGAGACAACATTATTATATTGTCAAATTGCTTTTGAGCTTCTCTTGTAGCATTATTTACAAGTTCAATTTTTGCTTTTAGCTCTTTCAAAATCCTACTGATCTTATCTCCATGCCCACTTGAATCTTCTGCAAGTTTTCGTATTTCACCTGCAACAACAGCAAAACCTTTTCCACTTTCTCCTGCATGAGCTGCCTCAATACCTGCATTCATCGAAAGAAGATTAGTTTGAGCTGCAATGCTTTGAATAACGGCACTTGTTTCAATAAGAATATCTGAACTCTCTTGCACGGCTTCACTTAATTTAACAGTTTGAGCAATCAAAGCCTTTCCATTATTGGTTGCTTCATTTAATTCATCTAAAGCTTTTAGGTTTGAATCTATAATGTGCACTATATTTTTTATATTCATAACCATATTTTTTATATATTCTGATGATGATTCAACTGTTTCAGTCTGCATTGCAACATGCTCGTCTAAGTCTTTTATTGTGTTCATCATCGATTCCAATGAAGAGCTTATTGAAGCTACGCTTTCAGTTCTATTATTTGTTTGTTCTTTAACGTTTAATATGCTAGCATTCATCCTATCCACAGTGCCTGATGCTTCACTCATATTACGAACAAGTTCTCCCCCTGTAACATAAATGTCACTTGCATTTGTTCCTACTGATTCAATTGATTTTCTAATCTTTTCTATTGTCTTATTAAAATAATAAGACAATAAGCTAATTTCATCATTTCCACGAATATCAAGCTCTACTTTAAGATTTCCATCACCTTCCGCAATGTCTTTAAGAAGTCTAGTGGTTTCAAAAATTGGGTTTATTATAACTTTTTGTATTGCAATAAAAACAATAAAAAATACCAATAGCAAAATTACGACCTCTAAAGCATAAAAGAGTTTAAGATTTTTTAGGCGAGAATCAAACTCAGTTTTTGGAACTAAAATAATGCAACCAAAACTAGCAATTGATATGTCAATTGGTTTTGTCACAATATAATATTCAATATCAGAAATATTTTCTTCCAACATGAGATTTTGATTATAATTATAAGTTGAAAAAGACTTAATGTTTAAATCTTTTGTTAAAACAAAAAAATCTGATGGATTAACAGTGTTCACAAGAATTTTATTATTTCTATCTGTTAAGATAATCTTAAAATTTTCTTCCTTATTAAATGGAGAGGCAAGTCGTGAAAGGTCTATGTCGAAAGTTGCGACACCTTTAAATTTACCACTCATATCAGTGATACCTTCCACAATAGTCATAACAGTTTGACCATTAGATGTTTGGTAAGCATCTAATGACATAACCTTATTTGGATTTGCTTTTCCAAGCTTATACCATTCTCTAGTTCGGGCATCATAACCATCTTTTCTATCAATTGGTGGATAATGAACATAACCTCCATTCCATTCTGTTGCAAAAGCTATACCAATAAAAACAGGATTTTCTTTTTGAAACTGAGAACATAATCTCATCACACTCTCTTCGTAGCTACCTTTTTCAACAATCATTTTGGAACTTCCTGAAGGAGTAATTCTATCTTTATAAGATGTTATCTCTGCATTTTCAGATCTTATTACGTCAGATGATGAAAATGTCTTTATCAAATTAGATATTTCTGAAAAGTACATAGATAATAATTGTTCCGAACTTTCAAAACCATTATTAGAAACAGTTTTCATTTGTAACTTAAAGAAGTTTCTATTTTGGAAATAATTTAAGGACATAAAAATTGCTAAAGTAATTGGAAATAAAATAAAGATTAAACAGAATTTAAGCCTGATTGAAACTTTTACATTTTTAGGTTTACCAGTAAAACTATACAAATTATCATTTTTTCTCGTCATAAAACCACCCCTTTTATAAATTTTAGTGTAAATTAGGAAATAAAAAATTAAAGATATTATTAATTATTGTGAATGAAGATTTCACAAAATAAGTTCATAAAATCGATATTGTTTTCAATATAAAAATACTGAACTAGCGAGCCTAATCTAACATAAACTGATGTTTTGTGTCTATGCAGATTTTATATTCAGTTTTTATTCATTGTCAAAAAAAGTTTGCTGGAATGCAGTTGCATTCGCAACCGTAGCGTAGCCACTCCGAAAGGACTGGCTACGAGAAGAATGTTATTGGAAAGCGATCGCACCTGCAACCACAACGTGTAGTATTTAAGGATTTGAAACTGTTTTTTATATCATTTGTTTAGACTAGCTAAAATAATCTTTTTTTCCCATTCCACAAAAGCCTTTTCATCATCTTCACATTTATTTTTAATATCAGCCATAATTCTAAAAACTGGTTCTGTTCCAGAGGCTCGCATCCAAATAAATGCAATTTTTTCATCATTTTCACCATAAAAAATAATTTTTAAGCCACCCTTATCTGTAAGTGAAAAATCATTTGTAATTTCGATTGTGTTTTTTCCTACATATCCAAAAACCTTATAAGAAATAATTCCATAAGTGTTTTTTAAGTGTTCAAATCTTTCTTGCCATTCACTCAAAAAATTCTTTTGAAAAGACATTCTAAACTCTTTACAATTTTCTATCCTACATTTTAATATTGCCCTATCACTAGCTACAGGAGTTGTTGAGTAATGAGGAAGGCTTTCAACAATATCAGAAAAATTAAAATGTTCTTTTTGCTTCTCTCCCTTAGCTTTAAGCCAATGGTTAAAAAGATTCATACCCTTATGGCTCACTAAAAAAAACTTTAGCAATGCGAAAAGAGTATTGATTGGGTCTCGAACAAGAGAAGGCGGAATTATGCTCCCTCCATTTGAGCCTTCCCCTAAAATACGCGTTGTGTATCCTTGCTTGGTCATCTCATCTGCACAAGAAATAACGTTTGCCTCTCCCACCTCTGAACGCACCAGATTAAAATTAAGTATGTTTGAAATCTCATCCAAAAGCATAGAAGTAGGTCCATTTGCAACCACAGCAAGTTTTTCTTTTCCATTAAGTTTTGCATGAAGAATTTCAGAAATAACTGCAAGAGCAAACACATCCTGACTTTTCAATATTTTTGCCACACCATCTTCAATATAAACCACATTTCCCCTATCCCCATCACAATCAGGCATATAAGCTAAGAAAATGCCTATTCCATCTTTCTTTTTATATAGAGTTTCCAGCATTTTGCAAGCAAAATTCAAGTTTTCTCCTTCAGGAATAATGCCATGCACAATGTTTCCTGCAATGTCATTATATGAAAGAAATTCGATATTTAAACTTTCAAAAAACTTCCTATCAATTGAAGCAGCCCTTGCACTACCATTAAAATCACAAACCATATAGATGGAAGATTTTTTTTGTAAAACACTTGCTTCTTTTTTGCAAGAAGAAAAAAAGCTTATCGCTTCATCTTTAGAAGAAGTAGCTGAAATAACTTTCATTGCATTATTAAAATAGGAAGAAAAAGAAGCTTTCTTATATTCAAAAGTTTCTATGTCTTTTAGTGTTTTTGCATTTTCTACAACTTCAACATACGGAGAAATTGAGGCATTTTCTATTATATTTTTAAAATTCTTAATGAGTATTTTTGCTTCATCATTTGCAAGCACTCCTGTTTTCCCGATACCAAATTTAAAGCCATTATAGCCAATAGGATTATGACTTGCTGAAATATAAAAAAAAGCAGCATTTTCGTCTCTTGCAAAACTCATTGTTTCTGGTATTGGGGACATTCCTAATGTCATTATCTCAAAATCATTTTTGCCATTTTTAAGTGCAGAAAAAACTATTTTTTCTATATTTTCTCCTGTGGGTCTTCCATCTCGTGCAAGAATAATTTTATTTATGTTAGGATAGTTTGAACTAATGAAATCTGCAAAAATATTTGCAGCAATGGCAGTTAAAATTTCGTAAGAAAAGCTTAACTTTTTTTTTGCACTTTCTTCAAAACAATCTTCGCTAAATAAGCCCCGCCAACCAGAGGCAGATAAAATCATATCATTACTTGCTTTCACTAATGCATTGCGTGTTAAATCTTCATTACCTTGCATAAATATACTCCTAAATATAAATTTTTAGATGTAAAAGTTATCGAAAATAAAAAACAATTTTTTAAGATGGTGATATCTATATTGCCTTGAAAGAATTATTCAAAAATGCAGATATTCGTTTTAATGCAGGTCTTTTTAAGAATGATGAAGCACTTAATTCATTAAAAGTGCAAGACAAAACA
>CAUUAF010000127.1:0-4561 GCA_963543085.1 uncultured Treponema sp.
ACAGGAAAAGATATTACTATGATTATTAACCCTATAGATACGGAAACATATCATCCAATTACTTGGACATTTCGTCTCGTATATAAAGCTGCAGGCAAGATGGGGGTTAAGTATGAAATTAATGGTAAGGATGAATTAAAACTTCCTTCATATTTTACTGAAGGAGTTAAAAATGGAACAAATCCTTCTATAGTTCTAAATGCTAAGTTTTTGAATGTCAAGTTGACTTGTGGTGGAAAAATCAAAACTATAAAGATAAATGACAAAACAATTAATGGAGAAGAACTAGTTCATATTGCTTCAGATTATATACTCACTCATTCACTACCAATAACTCAAACTGAAAAAGATATTGAGATAAAAATTACTCCTGCAGATTTAGGTGTGTATAATCCTGTTGATTTGAAGTTTAAGGCAAAGGGAGATGGTTCAGTTGAAAAGATTAAACCAACTTTTGAAGAAATTTCAGGAGATAAGGATCTACCAAAAGCTACATTCTTGGAGAAACTTGAAGGAAATGATAAGCCTTTGTATCAGGTTATTGGGGAGACGGCAGATGTAGTGATTGATTTGAATGATTATGTTCACGACTTCTTATGCAAAGAAGTAAAAATTAATGGTGAAAAAATTGAAATTGAAGTGATAAAAGATATTTTTGAAACTCACTACAAGGTTAAAAAGAGTTTTGCTGTGAACAAGACAACTCCTATTGATGTTAAGGTTGAATTTATTGCAAATGGTGAGCTATCTGAAAACTTAACATGGCAATTTAAGTTGCAGGGCGGAGGTTCAGCACCTAGTCTTCCACAAAGCAAGGTGAGGATTTTTAGAATCAATGGCATAGGCAATTTCTATAATCCACTTCCTAAAGAACTAACAGACCATCTAAATGATGGTGTAAACCCAGAATATGTTTTTGATGGAAAGAATGCTACAGTTGAAGTAGGCTCTTATGATGCCTCGCTTATAGAAAAGGTTGTCTTTAAAATTGATGATGTGCAAAAAGAAGAGCTAGCACCTACAAAGGATGGATATGCTTATAGTGCAAAATATGAATTTGAAATTAACGATCAGGTAGCACATAATATTGAATTGATTATTAAACCAAAAAATGAGCAATATTCTGACCTCATTTACAAATTCAGATTAAAGTGGTCTGGCAAGAAATTTCTTCTTCCACTAATGTTTGGTGTTGACGGAAGACAACAAAAGAATGGATACACTGCAACATTGCCCAACGAGAGTGCTAGATTATCAGTGCAAGCTAGTGAAAACATTATGCATACTGTTGAGATTGGTGAAGAAGGTAGTGAAGAAACTTGCACAATAAACAAATTTAAAGATGCTGAAAATGAAGATGCTTGGTCTGCTTCAAGAGTTGTTTCCTTACTCGATAATATTGGTAATGCCACAGAAAAAACTTTTGTGATCAAAGTAACACCTAAGGATGCTTCAAAATATGAAGTGACCATTTGTAAATATACACTTAAAGGAACAAAGATTTCTGAGGATAATGCAGAGTTTGAATGGACTGTTGGTTCTCATGCAAGACCCAAACTTTATGACACAGTTGAATGGGAAGAAGGTTTGAATAGTAGATATAAAGATGATTATGGTTCTAAAGCTGTTACTTTGGAAGCTCATACAGTGAGTCCTAGAGCCAAAGTGAAATACCAGATAATAGACATAGAAGATAAGCCTATTCCAGGTAAAGAAGCAAAAGAAATGACAAAGATAAATGGTGTGCATAGATCAGAAAGGATAGAGTTGTTTGCAGATAAGCCTACAAGAATTAAAGCTTGGGTTATAGCAGGGGATGGGCATACAACAAATGAAGAGAAAGGCTTATGGAAGTTCACTTACAATCCTGCTCCATTGGCTTGGGAATATGAAAACAAAGGAGATGAAGGTAAAGGAGCAGAATATAAAACAAAGGCTTATGATGTGATTGAGCTTGAAAAAGACAAAGTTAATAAAACAGACAAGAAAATCTACCTTGTGTTTGTTGCATGGAATGAAGATCAAAAGTACACAGTGGTAAATGATGGACTTCCTCAGGAACAAACCGCTTTTGTTAAGATTGGTGCTGTGAATGCTGATCAAGAATATTACAAAACTACAGTTGATGTAAGCAAATTGCTAGATGGGCAAGTTCAAGAACTTAAAGCAACATTAAAGATGAAAAGGGATGGTAAAGATTGTCTAACTTATAATGTGACCATTAAAGTTAAGCAACCATAGTGGCAGAAACATAGACTGATTCTATAAAGAATTAGTCTATGTATGTTTGTGTATGTTTCCTTAGGTATCTTGAAAAAGCATTGGTATTTTCGAGATACCTTATTTATGTTTGGAGAAGATTATGAAAAAGAAAATTAGTTTTCTTTCTTTATGTTTTGTATGTTCGTTGTTTGTTGCTTTTCTATTTCTTTCATGTAAAGGACAACAAGGTGGAGTAGGAGAACAAGGGGAGAAATTTGATATAGTTGGGCTTAAGCTTTGGGGAAAAGATATTTTAGGTGTAGATGAGATTGCAATAAATGGAAAAGACGTGCCTAAAGCAGTTTCAGTTGTTGTTACAAATTGTGATGAATACAATGTTGAAGTTAGCATGTGTGGCAAGAAAGGACATGGAACTGCAAGCGATAGTTCTGCAACAGTACTGTTTGATGATATTATCTCTGATGGAGTGTTGGAGATTAAACTTTTTGCTAGTGGAATGAAAACTGAAACAATAAAAGTGAAAGTTGAACTTGAAGAAACTTCTACTGATGATGTAGAAGTTTTATTTGGAAATACTAGGATTCCTGAAAATGTGCCTTATAGCACAATAAAAGCTACTGAAACGATTACAGTTAAAACTATTGATTCTAAACTGAACAAGGTTACTATTGATGGTAAAGATGCAACATTGAGTGCTGATGAGAAAAGTGCAACTTATAATCTAGCTATAACTGGCACAGAAACTAATCTGCAAACAGTGTCTATTAACATAGAATTTAAGCATTTTAATCCACTTACAAAAACATACAAGGTTAGAAAGTTTGCAAGTGAGCAAGACCTTCCTCTCGAATTGATTAGTGCAAAGATATTAAGTGGAGATGATGAGAAAAAAATAAATATTTTGAAATTTGATGATAACAAAAAAGCAACTTTGAAACTAAAAGATATTAGATATTCTACTGTAAAGCTTGTTATGGAATTTGACCAAAATCTTACAAATCGAGTAGTGAAAAGTTGTAAAGACCAGAGAACTGACAAATATTCAACGAGTTGTAGTGTTGGTGCAGAAAATGCAGTAAGTTTTTCGGGAACATTCTCAGGTTATATTACTCATGAGGTTTCTGATGAAGGAGGGGAGACAGCACTTACACAAATTGATGGAAGAACATATACCGAAGTTTTAATTGCAGGCTATGGCACTGTTTCTTATGAAATTGAAGTTGTTGCAGGTAATGGCAAGACTGAAACTTACATTATAGAGATAGTGAATCCTGCTAAGACAGTTAATGGAGACCTTATAAACATTGATCATTTTATGAAAAATGTTATGGCATATAATGGCAACACAGGGCACTCTATATTTTTTCCTTTAAGAGGACTTAATGGCTTTTTCTTACCCTATTACTACAAGGGACCTAATTATGGTTATGATGGGATAAGTGAAAATGGTTTTACTGACTTAGCTTATATGGAAGGTTTTTCGTTAGTTTTGTATCAGGTAAAAACAGAAGAGCCTTTTTATTTTTATTACAATGTTATGGAGGATGAGGGTGGTAATCCAAATGATAAGCATGAGTTTAAGAGAATTAAAGCTGTGAAATGGTCGTCTGATGATGACGGAAATGCACAAGTTGTTGCAATTGTGAGAATCCCAGATTTGAATAATAAATATCTTGATGCTTTTATGTCTGGTAAATACACATTACCTAACCCAATGGTATGGTCTCTTTATGGAAAAAAATGGAGACGAACTTCAAATAGGCATGGTTGGTTATTAAGGTTGGATAACAAAAAACAATGCAAAATGGATGGCGAAAAAATACCTGCAACAGAGATTTTTGATTTTATATTTAATTATAGGGTGCAAACGATATCCTATGATGAGCAAAATAAGAATGGAGGGCAAAATAAACATTTAACTATAGCTAAAAATCAAAAGTTTAAGTTTTGGGAAACAGGTGCTGATACTGTGCCGGGTTGGGTGCCTTTTTTGAGCGGTGAAAAGGGAGAGAATAAAGATAAGTTTAAATTTGAGGCGTTATGCAATTCTGAAGCCATTAAGGAAGTGAAATACACAATTAAAAAAGGTGATGATGAAGCAAGCTGTGTTCAAGAAGCAGGTTATGAAAATGTTGTGCTTCAAGCAAATAAAGATAAAAATGATAGAGTCTATTATAAACTCGGCTGTAAAGCTGGAGAAACTGAGCCTAGCTACACATTCAAAGATAAGGTATATAAGATAGAAATAGAAGTTACCTATAAAGAAAATGAAGCGAAGAAAGATAATTTTAGATATCTTCTTGATTATACAAATACCAAACATACTCTTGAATTAATG
>CAUUAF010000128.1:0-4554 GCA_963543085.1 uncultured Treponema sp.
CTATTATATAATTTGCGATAACAATAGCATTATACATGTTGCACCCCCTAACGCGGGATTATGATACTAAAAAAAATCAAAAATATAAAGTGTGGTAGTTAATTTCAAAATTGACATAATTGAATTCCTTCTATAGTATGATACATATAACTTAAGGAGAACCTATGGCAAATAATAAGTATTTGAATAGTGCTAAAAAGACAAAGAATGATGAATTTTACACTCAGCTGACTGACATAGAAAAAGAACTAAGGCACTATAAAGGTTATTTTAAGGACAAGATTATCTATTGCAATTGTGATGACCCACGTGTGAGCAACTTTTTCAAATATTTTTATCTTAATTTTGAGTTTTTCGGTTTGAAGAAACTCATTACTACTTGCTATAAAAACCAAGAAATAGATTTATTTAGTCAAAACAATAGCGAAAAAGCAGTATGGATTGAATATGAAGGTGGGGGCAATATAGATAATTTTGACAATATTAAAGTGAATGAGCTAAAAGGAGATGGAGACTTTAGAAGCGATGAGTGCATAGAAATACTAAAAACAGCAGATATAGTAATTACAAACCCTCCGTTTAGCTTATTTAGAGAATATGTAGCTCAATTAATGGAATATGAAAAGAAATTCGTGATTGTAGGGCATCAAAATGCAATTAGTTATAAAGAAATATTCAAACTTATAAAAGAAAATAAACTTTGGTTAGGTTTTGGTTTTAGTGGTGGAGCAGGCTTTTTTATAAATAAAAAATATGAAGACTATGCAACAGCTAGCACACATAAAGAAGGTATGATAAGGGTTTCAGGTGTTAATTGGTTTACAAACCTAGACATCAAAAAACGACATGAAGATATCTTATTATGGAAAAAATACACACCAGAAGAATATCCTAAATATGAAAACTATGATGCCATAAATGTGGATAAAACTGCAGACATTCCAGTTGATTATTATGAAAAAATAGGAGTACCTATTACGTTCTTAGATAAATACAATCCCAATCAATTTGAAATTATTGGAATTGATCGATACGTAGAAGATAATCCAAAACCGGGCAAACGTTTTACAATACAAGGCAAGGAAATATACGCTCGAATTATAGTTAAAAGGAGAAAGTAATATGGACATCTCGCTAATAGAAATCCCCATAAAAGATGTTGTTAAAGGCTATTCTGACACACAAGAAGAAGGAGTTTTTGGTTTTTCAGGTAAGCTTAACATTCGCCCAAAATATCAAAGAGAATTTGTTTATAAGGATGAAAAAAGAGAAGCTGTAATAGACACAATAATGAAAAACTTTCCATTGAACGTTATGTACTGGATTAAAAATAGTGATGATAGTTTTGAGCTTTTAGACGGGCAACAACGCACAATAAGCTTTGCTCAGTATTTTAAGGGCGAATTTTCTTTTGAGAAGAAGTATTTTCATAACCTTACAAATGATGAAAAAGAGACTTTTCTAAACTATAAGTTGATGATTTATATTTGCACAGGCACTGATAGTGAAAAATTAAATTGGTTTAAGACAATCAATATAGCAGGAGAAAAGTTGACCGCACAAGAAATGAGAAACGCAGTTTATGCCGGTGAATGGTTGCTTGATGCAAAAAAATATTTTTCTAAAACTTCTTGCCCTGCTTATCAAATAGCTTCTGATTATCTTTCAGGTGCGTCCATTCGCCAAGATTATTTAGAAAGAGCATTAAAATGGATTTCTCATAAAGAACAAACAACAATTGAAGACTATATGGCTCGTCATCAAACCAATAGTAATGCAAGCGAACTATGGTTATACTTTTCTAGCGTAATAAGTTGGGTTAAAACACTTTTTCCAACATATAGAAAAGAACAAAAAGGTATTGAATGGGGAGAATTATACAACCAATATAAAGATAAAAGCTTTAACCCAAACGAACTAGAAAAAAGAGCAAATTCCTTAATGCAAGATGACGAGGTAACAAGCAAAAAAGGTGTGTATTATTATCTTATCACAGACAAAGAAAAATACTTGAATATCAGAGAGTTTTCTCCCTCTATGAAAAGAGAGACTTACGAAAAACAAAATGGCATCTGTCCAATCTGCAAAAATAAATTCCACTTCGACGAAATGGAAGGAGACCACATAACACCATGGTCATCAGGTGGCAAGACAGAGATAAGCAATTGCCAAATGCTATGCAGAGTATGCAATAGAGAAAAATCAAACAAGTAAGCCTCTAAAAATCATAGATAACAAAATTAGATAACCTTAAACAAATTTAACTGCAGTGCCATAAGCAGTAACCTCTGCAGCTCCATCCATAACAGACGAAGTAGAAAAACGTAAGTTAATTACTGCATCTGCATTCAAGGCAGCTGCCTTCTCTTTCATGTGAGTAATAGCAATTTGTCTAGCTTCGTCCATCATCTTTGTATAAGACGTAAGTTCTCCACCAATAAGATTTTTTAAGCCAGCACCAATATCCTTAAACACATTTTTTGTTTGCACTGTGCTACCAAAAACCAACTCAAGAGTTTCGATGTTTTTTCCAGTTATGAAATCTGTATTAACTATAATCATTTTTCTCTCCTTAAAACGTTTTAAGTTTTATAACCAAAGAATCTTAAAAAACAATAAACTTTTCTAAGATTCCCATCACATAAAACTAAACTTAGAAACTATATAAAATCTCTAATGTTTTGTAAATGCGGTAATACACTAGAGCTTTTATACCGTTATATGTATGCCTTTTCAAAAAAGGCATATATTTTAAGGGAACTTGACTTATGAATGTTTTCGATATTATAGGACCTGTTATGATAGGTCCTTCTAGCTCCCACACAGCAGGAGCTACACGTATTGGTTTTCTTGCACGACTACTTTTAGGCGAAGAACCCAAAGAAGCCATAATCACATTACACGGCTCTTTTGCACATACGTATAGGGGACACGGCACAGATGTAGCCTTAGTTGGTGGTATTTTGAACTTCAAGCCAAATGACGAACGAATCAAATATAGCTTCTTACTTGCAAACAATGCTGATTTAAGCTTCACTTTCAAAACAGAAGACATTCCAGACGCTCATCCAAACACTGCATTTATAGAGCTCACTTCTGTTTCAGGCAAAAAGATCTCTATACAAGGTTCTTCCGTAGGTGGTGGCAACATTGAAATTACTAAACTCAATGGCAAAGATGTAATTATAACAGGGCAAAATCCTGCAATAATAGTAGAATATAAAGATATTCCTGGTCGAATCTCTGAAGTTAGTAGCGTAATGGCAAGGCACAAAATGAATATCTCACAACTTCATATCTCACGTGACAAACGTGGAGGCACAGCTGTAGTTACAATTCAAGTTGACGGAGATAACATCAAAGAAGCAGTCAAAGAAGATATAGAAAAAATTGAATATGTATACAATGTTATTTTAGTTCCTGTAATAGCATAAAGCGATTTGTTCATTTTTTTAAGTTTTATAATTAAAGTTTCAAACATATAGGAGAAGAAATTATGGATTATTTAACCATAATGGAATTAGTTAAAGAAGCAGAAAAACGTAACTGTAAAATTTCTGACATCATATTAAAAGAACAAAGTGAAGCTATGGAGCTTAGCGAAGAATCCCTTTTTGAGAAAATGGAAGGACATCTCAATGTCATGCTTCAAGCTATAGAAAAAGGAACATCACCTGATATACGTTCAACTAGTGGTCTTACAGGTGGGGATGCATATAAGTTATATCAAAAAGAACAAAGAGGGGAAAGTTTATCAGGTCCTCTTTTAGCAAATGGAATTAGAATGGCTATGGCAGTTTCGGAGCTAAATGCCTCTATGGGGCAGATTGTAGCAGCCCCAACCGCTGGTTCTTGTGGAATTTTGCCCGGTGCAATAGGAGCTTGTCTCAAGGTTAAAAAAATTAACAAAGAAACTGCTGTAAAAAGTCTATTCACTGCTGGAGCTATTGGAATGGTTGTAGCAAATGTTGCCTCAATTTCAGGTGCTGAAGGAGGATGTCAGGCAGAGTGTGGAACAGCTTCTGCTATGGCTGCAGGTAGCGTTGTAGAAATGATGGGAGGCTCCCCTACAATGATTGCAAATGCTGTTGCAATCGCACTAAAATGTATATTAGGCTTGGTTTGCGACCCTGTCGCAGGGCTGGTTGAAGTGCCTTGTATAAAAAGAAATGCGTCAGGAGTTAGTCTAGCATTCACGGCAAGTGAACTAGCACTTTCAGACATCAAAAGCTATATCCCTGTAGATGAAGTAATTCAAGCTATGCGAAAGGTAGGGCATGAGATGTCAGAAAGTCTTAAAGAAACAGCAGAAGGTGGTCTTGCCTGTACAAAAACGGGTCGCCTTTTAAGGGAACAAATATTCGGAAAATCTTAATATGATTAATTGGATTGTGGTCGTACTTGCAACCATAACATGCACAATCTCGCATATGCAAATCGCTCGAGTTGGGGATGCGAAATCGCTCGATTTGCTATGCCTAAATCGCTCGGTTTGGGGTCAGTACATTAGCTAATGTACTACCCTCACATTTCTTAATGTACGCTTTTGACTTT
>CAUUAF010000129.1:0-4511 GCA_963543085.1 uncultured Treponema sp.
TAGCGTTGACTTTTATCTTGTAAATAATTATAATCCTTCAAATTGCCATTTTTGAGCAAACAAAAAGAGCTTATTGTCTATCATCTTGAATGTATGGGCGTTTGTTCTCAAGATAAGGAGTCTAGTTTATGAAACGGACATTTCAACCAAGCAGAGTAAAACGCTTGAGACGCTTTGGGTTTCGTGCATTAATGAAAACACGAGGCGGACGTTTAATATTATCCAGACGTAGGGCAAAGGGAAGAAAGAGATTAACTGTTTCTGACGAGAAAAAGCCGTATTAAACGTGTTGCACTTTTCGCTCTCTAAAACGGAACGCCTGTCATCTAAGTCTTATATAAAACAGGCTTTTAAACAAGGAAGAAGGTTTTCCTATATGGGAGCGACTCTGTTCGTTATATCGAATAAATTAGACCACAATAGGTTTTTGTGTACATTTAGACGTGGCTTTAAGGGTGCAGTTTTGAGAAATAGAGTTAGACGGTTGTCTAAGGAGGTCTATAGGCTCAATAAGTGTATGCTTAAACAGGGCTTTGATGTTGTGTTGCTGGTTAGTGCTTCGGATAGCGATTTTTGTGTTTTGAAAGAGAGAATGTTTGCTTTGTTTAGAATGGCGAGGCTGTTTATTAGTGAAGCTTCTTAAATATGAAGATAATTAGGTTTTTTTCTAGGATCTTTGCATCTTTATTAATCTTAATGATTGTTTTTTATAAAAAAGCTATATCTCCACATTTTCGTCCTGTTTGCAGGTTTTATCCTTCTTGTTCTACTTATGCTTTGGAAAGTATTAAAAAGTATGGGGTTATGAAGGGAGTGTATCTTGCTACTAGGCGTTTGATGAGGTGTCATCCCTTTCATGACGGAGGATATGACCCAGTACCATAAAATGTGGTTTTGAAGTTGTTAATTTTGAGTCTTATGAGGATAAAATGAAGAAAAATACTGTATTGGCTGTGGTATTGTCGACTTTGGTTATCTTTGCGTCAATGTTAATTCAACACAAATTTTTTCCACCTGAAGTTGTGGAAGAAAAACATGAGCAAAGAATAGAAGAACCTGTTAAAAAAAATATTGAAACCGTTGAACTTTCCAATGATGATTTTGTCCCTGAAAACACTAGTAAAATAAAAGAAGACAAATATACTGTGGAAACTCCTCTTATACGTGCTGTTTTTACTAACAAGGGGGGAGATATACTTTCATATAGGCTGAAAGAGTATAACGAAACCTCTGGAGAGAATGGTGTTGAAATGATCAAAAACCTTACTTCATCTAACAGAGCTTTTTCTTTGATACTAAATAGTGTGACATCCAAAGCTTTTGATGGGCTTTTTGATGTGAGACAACGAGATACAAAGAATGGAAAAGCAATTGCTTTTATATGCAATGTTAAAAATGCTAACTCTGAGACGAATGAAGCTGATTTTAGAATAATCAAGGAATACGAGTTTTTTGATAACGATTACATGTTTTCTCTCACTATTACATTAGAAGCACTTCAGACAGCAGAAAAACAGAGTATTGAAAATGTCTTTTATAGCCTTCGCACATCTCCACAAATAGGCCCTGATTGGGTAAAAGGTGATCGCTACGAATATAGAAAATTTTCTTCCTTTTCTAATGGTTCTATGAAGACTGTTAAGGTTAAAGAAGGAGAGCAAAAAGTACAGAATGAGGTATCTCAGTGGGTGTCAGTTTCTGGAAAGTATTTTGCCCTTGTGGTTTTGCCTGAAAAGCCAATTCAAAACACAACTTATTCTCTTATCACTAGAAATGATATGCCTTTGTATGACTCACAAATCTTTATAACTGCTTCTCCTGTTGTGGGTAATAAGCTGGTTGATGTCTATAGAGTTTATATTGGGCCTAACTCTGATAAATTTTTGAGTAAATATAATGTTAGTGCGAATAATGTTTTAGGAATTACTGACGCTCAGATTAACAGTATTGCAGCGAGTGGTGGAATTTTATGGCCTCTTGAGATGCTCCTTAAGTTCTTGCTAGAGAGTATTAATAAGCTAGTTGGCAACTGGGGGGTGAGTATTCTGGTTATAACATTGGCTATGAGACTTTTGTTTTTTCCACTAACTAAGAAAAGTAGTAAGGCAACACGAAAAATGCAAGAAATGCAACCTAAAATTAAGGAACTGCAGGAAAAGTATAAGAGCAATCCACAAAGAATGAACACAGAGATGACTCGACTTTATCAAGAAGCAGGTTATAGTCCGTTATCAGGATGCTTACCAATGCTTATACAAATACCTTTTTTGTTTGCAATGTTTGCGTTGTTTAATAATTATTTTGAATTTAGGGGAGCTAGCTTTATTCCGGGATGGATCCCTGACCTTTCGTCAGGGGATAGTGTGTGGCGTTTTGGTTCTGCTATTCCATTGCTTGGCTGGACTGATTTACGTATTTTACCTATCATCTACGTCGCTTCCCAATTGGTATTTGGTAAAGTGACTCAGGCAGGGCCTCAAGATAATAGCAATCCATCAATGCAAATAATGGTTTACTTTATGCCATTGTTTTTCTTCTTTATATTTTACAATGCACCTTCAGGTTTGTTATTGTTTTGGACAGCTTCTAATATCTTAATGTTGATTCAACAGATTATAATAAATAAAGCTTTAGATAAGGAAGAAGCAACTAAGAAGAAGAAAACATTTTTAACAAAGAAATAATTCTGATGTTTTGAGTCAGAACTTGGAGGAATATATGTTCTATGAATTTGAAGGAAAAACAGAACAAGAAGCAATTGAAAATGCTGTTTCAGAATTGGGACTAGAAAAGGATCAATTTGATGTTGAAATATTAGAGGTTCAAAAAAGTAGCTTGTTTAAGAAAGGACTCGTACGAATTAGGGTTAATGTATTAAAAACAGGAGAAGATTTTGAAGATTCAAATGAAGTACAAAAAGAAGAATATATGACTGAAGAAACTGAAGAGATGTATGAAAAGTGTAAGGGATTGTTAAAAGAATTTGTTGTGGAAGTTATAAGCAGGTTGGGGTATGATGTTGTTGTAGAGAATATTACAAAGGAAAGAAAGAATTTAGTAGTTCGACTTTCTTCAAGTGATTCTCCTATTGTGATTGGTAAGCATGGAAAGAATCTTGACGCTTTGCAGTTGTTAGCAAACACTTTTGTTTCAAATAAAGGTTTTCCTTATGTTAGGGTTTTGTTAGATTGTGAAAATTATAGAGTTAGAAGAGAAGAATCTCTTGTGCGTTTAGCTTATGAAACGGCTGATAAGGTGGCAATGTATAAACGCTCAATTTTACTAGAACCTATGAATCCCTACGAAAGACGTCTAATTCACACTACGTTAAATGATGTTAGTGATATTCAAACAAAAAGTGAAGGAGAAGGTGTTTATAGAAGGGTTAGAGTGAGCTTACGATGAAGCAACTTACTTTAAGTTTTTGTTTTTTTTTCGTAAATATCTTATTATTTGCAAATGATTTTACTTTTGATGCTTCTCTTAAAGAGAAGCTACTTGAAATCGTACCTGAGCATGTTGATGAGCTAATAAGGGATGGCAAAGTCTTTTATACAGACTATGGAGGTGTTATAGAAGGGAAAAAGATTGTTTTTAATTCCCGACTGCTTTCTCGCATTGAAGAGAATTCTCCTATAAAAAAATCGCTTTTTACTTTAGAGACCTTATCCTTTTTGAGGAAGACTACAAAAGCTAAAGGAAGTGATCTTTCAAGAATACTTCGTTCTATTTCTGCTCTTAAGGGGCTACAATATTATTCTCCAAGTAGGAAAAAAAATAGACTTCTCTATAAAGATTCTTTTGTTGTAGAAAAAAAAGAGACTAAGAATGGTAAAGTAGAGTATGTGAAAGTGGATGATCCATTGGATAAAGAAATGAATGGGCTTTCTATTTTAGTTTCTCAAGAAGATTTAACGTTTGGGAAAAACATATATAAGTATGATTATTTTCAAGATAATTATGGTATGGGGTTAACTGTAGAAAATATCAATCCTCTTTATTATTCAATATTCAAGGCTATAAATGAGAGAGAACTAAATAGTTGCGTTATTTTTCATGATCTTGGTGATTATCTTTTGATTTATGCTTCGACAAAAGCAAACTTTGCAAAGCTTTACGGCATCGAGAAAAAAATAAAGAGTTCTTTTTCTAGTAGGCTCGAAGCTTTGTGTGGTTATTTGATTGCTAAATATAATGAATAGGGGTTCATTACTTGATTTTAGATACCATTTATAATTTTGACATTATAAAAGCATTTGTGATGTGCGAAAGTAAAGTGATAAAACAGGAATGTGGCAGAGAACTTAGCAATAATAAGAAGGGCTATATACAATAGGATTAAAATGCTATCAAAATACAAATCTTTTAGTCTAGGTAAGCTTTATTGTATTTTTGGTGATGATCTTAGATTTAACATCCTTTTTTCTAAGCTAGAAGCCCTGAAGATACAATCCGTATAGTTGAAAAGTTTAAGTTTTTTATGATACACTGACCCTCACACATGGGGAAAA
>CAUUAF010000130.1:0-4506 GCA_963543085.1 uncultured Treponema sp.
GTTTTGCCATTTTTCCATTGTTCAATTGCTTGTGGATTTTTTTCAAAAACTCCATCAACTAACTTGGCAATTTCACTATCATCATCCAAGAGTTCCAAGCCTTTTTCTTTTGCAATTATGTTAGGCTCTTCACCTGTTTCAACCATTTGAGCAAACACTTCCTTTGCTTGATTACTAGTAATTTTTCCTTCTTCAATTAAATTAACTAATTCTGCAATATGTATTGGCTTCACCTTTAAATCATCAATAGAGAGTTTTTGCTCATTAACAATAGAAAGTATATTTGTCAATATCCAATTTGCCACTTTTTTATAATAAGAAGAATGTTCTATCGCTTTTTCAAACCAAGTAGCAATAGACTTTTCAGAAGTTAGGAGGTAAACATCAAATTCTGAAAGTGAGTAGTTCTTTCTATATCGCTCTCTTTTTTCTGAAGGTAGTTCCCCAACAGAAGAAGAAACCTTACTTATATACTCATCAGATAACTTAAGGGCTTTTAGATCTGGCTCCCTCATAAATCTATAATCTTCAGCTTCTGTTTTGGATCTTTGCATTACAGTCTGTCCTGTTGCATCATCCCAACCCATAGTGCGTTTTTCTCCTAACTTAAACGCTAATCGAGTTCCACTTTCATACTCCTTTAATTGTCTCATCACCTCATAAGCACAAGCATCTTTTACAGCCTTAAAAGAGTTCATATTTTTGATTTCAGAGATACAAGTTCTAAATTCTACATCACCATCAATAATACGCACATTCACATTAGCATCACAACGCATAGCACCTTCTTCAAGGTTACCATCTGTTATGCCAATAAACTTTAATATTTCGCGAATTGTTTGCATAAAAATAGAAGCTTCTTCACCACTAGACATGTCAGGTTTAGAAACAATCTCTATTAAAGGCACTCCACAACGATTATAGTCAATATATGAGTGATTTCCTTCTATGTGCAGACTTTTTCCTGCATCTTCTTCCAGGTGAATACGCTCAATTCCTATGTGTTTTAGTTTAGGCTTCTCATTTTGCCCAGCTATATTTATATCTATACCACCTTCACCACATAAAGGATAGTAGAATTGTGTAATTTGATAACCTTTTGCAAGATCAGGATAAAAATAATGCTTTCTATCAAAACGAGAGTAATTATTTATTTTGCATTTGAGAGCATAACCTGCTTTTATTCCATATTCCACATACTCTTTTGAGGTTGTAGGCAATGCACCAGGTAAACCTAAACAAACAGGGCATACCCTCAAATTAGCTCCACCACCATATTTATTTTCACACGAACAAAACGCCTTTGTTTTTGTAAGAAGTTGACAATGTATCTCTGTACCAATAATAACTTCATATTTAAGATTGTTATATTCAAGCATTCATCACCTCTAAATTCTTAGCAAATTGTAAAATGCTCATCTCATTAAAATGTTTTGCAACTATTTGAACTCCTACAGGAAGCCCAGCTTCTGTTCTTAATAATGGAACAGAAAGAGAAGGAACTCGTGAAAGATTAACAAAAGTTGTAAAAAGATCTGATAAATACATAGCTATTGGGTCATCCACTTTTTCTCCCAACTTGAATGCAGGAGTTGGAGACGTTGGACACAGAATAAAATCATAGTTTTCAAAAACTTTTTCAACATCATGTTGGATTCTATTCCTTGCTTTTAAGCTATTTTCATAGCAATCTCCAGAAAGTCCTTTTGAAAGTATATAATTTCCTGTTATGATTCTCCTCTTAACTTCACTACCAAAGCCTTCTGTTCTAGTTTTGATATAAAGCTCATCAAATCCGTTTTCACCAGAAAGACGCACACCATAACGAATACCATCAATGCGACTAAGATTACTCGCTGCCTCAGACATTGCAAGCACATAGTAAGTAGGGATTGAGGAGGAAAGAATTGGCATACTTATTCTATCAACCTTAATTCCCAACCCCTCAACACTTGTTATAAAGTTTGCAAAAAGATTAGAAACTTCCTCATCCAAGCCTTCAGCATTCAAGAATTCTAATGGAACAGCACATTTCAATTTTTTCAGATCCTCATTTGAATAAGAAGTTAAATCTCTGAATATTAGAGGATTTATATCACTACTCGTCTCATCTCTTTCATCTTTTCCAACTAAAACAGACAAGACCAACGCCATATCATCTGGAGATCGACTAAAAAGCCCAACCTGATCAAGTGAAGAGGAAAAAGCTGTAACACCGTAACGACTAAGAAGTCCATAAGTAGGCTTTAAACCATAAATCCCACAATATGCAGCAGGAAGTCTAACAGATCCTCCTGTCTCAGTACCCAAAGAAAATGGACATTGCCTTGCTGCAACTATGGCTGCCGAACCTCCAGAACTTCCTCCAGGAGTTAAGTATCTATCAACAGGGTTTCTTGAAGGGCCAAAACATGAAAACTCTGTAGAAGAACCCATAGCGAGTTCGTCCATGTTGGCTCTACCCACAATAACGGCTCCAGCTGAAAGAAGCCTTTCAATAAGAGTTGCATTATATGGTGCAATATAATTTTTCAAAACATTACTACAACAAGTGCAAAGCTTACCTTTCATGGAAATATTATCTTTTATTGCAATTGGTAAACCTAATAAAGGAAGATCAATCCCCTTATCAATCATCTCATCTTTTTCAATAGCCAATCTTTCAGCGTCATCAAAAAACTCTAAAAAACCATGTATAGGAATACCACATCTTTCATCTTTTTCATATTCTTCTTTCAAAGCTTGCACTATTTCTAAAGAAGTAATCTTCTTTTGGCTTAAGCACTTTTTTAGATGAACTAAACTCATATCACAAATATTCATTATGTTATTTCCTTATGATGAGGTCTTGAAAAATATACAAGACCATTTTAAGAATTGATAAAAGCTTTTCTTAAGAAGAACCTAAAACTTTTGGAGTTCTAAAATAACCATCCATAAACTCATTATTAATTAGTTTTAATGCACGCGCTTCAACATAGCAGGAAGGTAGCGAAGTTCTTAAATCTTTTTCTGAATTAAAATTAGAATCCGAAGCTTCAAGACTATCATCATGAAATCTTTCAAGCTCCTTAAAATAACCCACAATGCTACTTATTTGATTTTGCAATGCAGACCTTTCTTCTCCACTAACATCAAGCCTCGAAATATATAAGAGAATATCAAAAACCTCTTTGGTAATTGCATTACTCATAATAACCTCTAAAAACCCAAATTATTTTATACTCAAAAGTTCTAGTTCAAACACTAAAACAGCATTTGGTGGGATAACATTACCTGCTCCCCTACTTCCATAAGCTAATTGTGGAGGTATGATGATCGTTCGTTGCTCTCCAACTTTCATCTTAGCTGCTTGGCTATCAAAGCCTTTAATTAACTGCCCCATATTCGCTTTAAACTCAAGTGGTTCGTGCATATCAGAATCATCAAATACTTTTCCATCAAGCAAAGAACCCTTGTATTTCATCTTAAGTGTTTGCCCTGTTTTTGCTTGCTCTCCACGTCCTTCCTTTGTAATGAAAAAATAAACACCATCTTCATCCTTAACAGCTTTAGGCCATTTTTGATTAATTATAGGCATTGCATTATTCATAGCATCCTGCATAGCTTTATCTGATTTTTCTTCTATTTCTTTTAGATAAGCCTTAAAACTTGCTTCATCACTTTTAAAGTTTTCAGCACGAGAACCTTTTCTAATTATTTTTATAGAATTAATTTTATCATCTTGAGCAATACTATCAACTACATTTTGTCCTTCAACAACCTTTCCAAAAACTGTGTGCTTACCATCAAGCCAAGGAGTTGCAACATGGGTAATAAAAAACTGAGAACCATTAGTACCAGGTCCAGCATTAGCCATAGACAAAACACCAGGTCCTTCGTGTTTTAAAGACGGAACGAACTCATCAGGGAACGTATATCCTGGTCCTCCTGTTCCATTCCCTAATGGACAACCACCTTGAATCATAAAGTCTTTTATCACACGATGAAATTTAAGTCCATCATAATACGGCTTCCCTTTGCATACAGCAAATTTACCTTCTGCAAGACCTACAAAGTTGCAACATGTTATTGGAACTTTGTCAAAATAAAGCTCTAAAAGAATATTACCTTTAGCAGTATTTATAAGAGCATATAAACCATCAGACATCTTATCATAAGAAGCATTACTAACTTTTGATGTTTTCAAAGCAACCTCCATACCTTGCTTCCCGTTTGGAATAAGTTCGGGATTCAAAACTACTGCAACAGCTGAAGCTGTCGCGATTAGTATAATTGCACTACAAATTATAAAAATCAAAGAATGTTTAAATTTCATAGAAGCCCCACTTTTATTTTTTTTGTTTTGTTTAGTCATATACACCTCAGAAAAACTCAAAGAATGCACCTTATTACTTGTTGGAAAATCGTTAATGAGAATCGTTCACTACTTTAATCATAATTGCTATTATTTTTCCCCATGTGTGAGGGTCAGTGTATCATAAAAAACTTAAACTTTTCAACTAT
>CAUUAF010000131.1:0-4479 GCA_963543085.1 uncultured Treponema sp.
CCTCTAGGTCTTTGTTTGAATCTTAATCAAAATTGTAAATTAAAAGAAATATTTAAATTAGTAATTGTTATATGCAAATCGTAGGAATAGAAAAAATCTATTCAGTACTAGAACAATGATGAATTCTCTAAAATTAGAAAAGTTTTTAGAGATTTTTACTCTTAATAGGAGGTTAGGAAATGGAAAATAAAGAATTTGAAAAAAGCTTTGAAGCACTTTTGGAAAAAGAAAAGAAAGAGATTCAAAAACCTAATTTACTTATTGTTGGTGGAACGGGAGTGGGAAAAAGTTCTCTAGTCAATCTTGTGTTTGGAAAAGATTTAGCAAAAGTAGGAAATGGAGAGCCAGTAACTAAAGGAATTAATCGTTATGAAGTTGCAAATTTTCCTTTGGTACTCTATGACGCAGAGGGATATGAGATAACATCAAGTGGTGGACTTGATAATGGTAATTTTGAAATGAATGTTATTCCAAAAATTGAAGAGATGAATAACAAGAACCTAAAAGATCAAATTCACATTGTTTGGTACTGTATTTCTATAACGAATCATCGTGTAACTGGCTATGACTTAAAAAATATTGAATATTTTATTAAACACAATATGAAAATAGCAGTAGTTTTTACACAATGCGATAATGATGATGTGGATGGTTCTGGAGCTATAAGCTTTATAAAAGTGATACAAGAAAAAAACTCCAAGATACCTTGTTTTGAAACATGTGCAACAGATACTAATCTTTTATTAGATTTGGAAAAATTAATAGGATGGTCAACAGAAGCTCTCCCAAATGAACAATTAAAATTGAGTTTTATGCAAGCACAAAAAGCATCAATAAGTGAAAAGAAAAAATATGCATATGGTGTTGTTGCAAATTCAGTAGCTACTACTGCTGCTACTGCTGGTCTTAACCCTTTTCCACTTTCTGATGCTCTTCTTATTGCTCCACAGCAAATGCTTATGTGTAGTGCAATAAATAGAATATTTTGGTTAAATTCTGGTTTATCACAAACCCTAAAGGATATATTAAAAACGCAGTTTCTTTCATTTACTGGTAAGCAGATGGTTGCAAGTCTATCAAAATTGTTTCCTTTTATAGGACAAATTATAAATGCTGGGGTGGCTGGGGCAATCACAGGAGCATTTGGTGTTGCATTAGTAGAATCTTATGCTATAGCACTTAAAGCTTACTTAGAAGATGGAATATTACCTGATTGGACAAAAATATTTTCTTCTTCATTCTTTATGGATATGATTAAAAAAGCTTTTAATAATAAACCATGGGAAAATAAATAAAATGATGTATGGAAAAAATGATTTTTTAAGTGGAAGTATAAACTGTAATGTTTTACTTATAGGTAAAACAGGAACTGGAAAAAGTTCTCTTGCAAATTATTTATTTGATAAAAATAAATTTAGAACAGGTAAGGGAGAACCAGTAACAGGATGGGAAGAAAATTTTAAACATGAAAAGCTATTGTTTGGTGATGACATATGTATTGATGTCTACGATTCTGTTGGGCTTGAAGCTAATAATTTTAATGAGTGGAGTAAGAAACTTGAAGAATTTTTATCAAAAAAGCAGGTAATAAGTTCTGGCAATATCATTCCTGCAAATGATATCATTCATGTTTTGTTTTATACTATAAATGCAGCGTCAGCTCGTGTAGAAGAAAATGAAATAAATATTCTAAAGAATATTTGTTCAAATTATAAGTTAGAATCAGCTATTATTCTTACAAACTGTGATGTGGCTACTGAAGAACAGACAACTGGTATAAAAAATATTATAAAAAAAATTGACAGAAGGATTGATATTATAAGAGTTTGTTCTGTTTCACACACAACTCGCTCTGGTAAAAAAACAGAGCCATTTGGCAAAGAACTTGCATTGCAAAAAATACTTGAAGCTTCTTATGAAAAAGTGGGAAAATCTTTAACAACTGCCGTTTATACAAATATTGCAGGCATAATGTTGAGAGAACGTGAGAATACTAATAAAAAAATTGATAATTTGACTATTTCAGTATTGGACATGAAAACTGTTTGGAAAGAAATCGACTTAATACGTTCAAATTTATACAAAATTCTTCATGATATTGAATTTCTTATCAATAAACAATATCAAAGTTATTATGATTTTATAAACAATTTTCCTTGTGATTGGAAAGGAAAAAAGTTTTTTAATGATACTTACAAAACTATGAGATATACGATAGACAATGTTTTAAGTGATGAATTAGAAATGAAAAAACAATTTGAGCGTTCATTAGAAGAATTTAAAGATGACAACTCTTTTGAAAAGATAAAGGCTGGATATAATATTGCTGTGACAGTTTTATTTCTTAAGCAAAAGTTAAAAAAAGAAATAAATGAGAAACTTTTTAATAAAGTTATATCTTTAGCATCAAGAGATTTCATGTTATTTAATATCCTTAGTTTCTAGGATTCTTTAAACTTATCCATACCAACCAAATCTGTTGATTGTTAATTAATCCTAAAAGCCCCATATAAATTTCAAAAAAAACTTGCGTGTTGAAGATTTTGACTATAGAATCATACTTATGGAGGCACAATATATGAATAAATGTGTTTGTTTAATATTTTCTTGTCTTTTCATACTTGGTATGAACTCATGCAATCATTCAAAAAACCAAGTTGAACAAAATGATATTGAGGAGAAGCTATATGAAGCGGATGCTCAAAACATGGTCTTAGTTAATAATAAAGAGGTTAGTTTAGAGGGAACTGAACCTAATTATCCTTTGGTTGAAAATAAGGGAAGTTATAAGGGAGTTTTTGTTAAAGATAGAAAAGT
The DNA here is from genome assembly GCA_963543085.1 of uncultured Treponema sp. Classification (GTDB taxonomy): domain Bacteria; phylum Spirochaetota; class Spirochaetia; order Treponematales; family Treponemataceae; genus Treponema_B. Next base: position 2,818 of record CAUUAF010000131.1, read on the forward strand.
AAAAATTAGCCCATATAGAATAGGTAAATATGAGGTAACTTATAAGCTTTGGAAAGAAGTATATGACTGGGCGGTAAAGAATGAATATAAGTTTGCTAACAAGGGAAGAGCAGGAACTCAAGAATCTACTGACGAGATGGAACCTGTGACATCTATTTCTTGGCGAGATATGGTTGTGTGGTGCAATGCTTACACTGAAATGCTTAATGGAAATAACACAGAGTGTGTGTATAGAAAAAGTGAAAGTGATGAAAGTGTTTTAAAAGATTCAACTGATAGTTCTAGTGTGGATAAAGCTTATTTTAATGTGACTAAAAAAGGTTTTAGACTCCCAACTGAAATTGAATGGGAATTTGCTGCAAGACTTTCGCCTACATCAAATAATATGACAGAAAATTGTGGCAGTGAAAAAGAGCCTATACATTTATTAAAGTTGTATTGCATAAGTGGTGCAAATAAGATGACAGGATACCCAGGTCTTGATGCTCATATAGGAAGTGAAACATGGGAGACTCTACGAGATGAATCTACAAGAGTTGCAGTATATTGTGATTGGTATTCAGGTGGTGTAGGTCTTACAGCTTATAAAGAGCAAGACCCACCAGTAACAAAGACAGCAGTTGTGGGAAGCAAAGCTCCTAATGCACTCTCCCTTTATGATATGGGTGGAAATGTATGGGAGCTATGTTGGGATATTTATGCAGAAAAACTTGATGCCAACACACCAAATACTGGAGTTGCTTCTGGTAGTAACAGAGCCGTGCGAGGTGGTTCTTTTATTGGAGCTGCAAGCGGTTGTATTGTTGGTTGGCGAGGCTACACTATGCCTAGTATGGATTTTGAAAACCAAGGTTTTAGGCTTGCAAAAACAAAATAGCATATAAAAATTGAATAATTTATTATTTAAGTCTTATGTTTACAATGTAATTGTGTGATGATATACTTTTTCCCATGTCGCATTTTGGCGATATGGGAAAGAATTGATATGCTACAGAGAATCTTTTTTACTATATTTTTTATCTCGTGTTTCTTTTTTGTTTATTCTCAAGAGAGTTTGTTTGATCCTACTGAGGAAAATCTATTTAATTTGAATAGTGAAAGTGCAAAAATAATAATGAGGTTATATGAAAGAGAAGGTCTGCTTAATGGCTGGCTTAAAGGTTGTATGCAAGATTTTGTAAGATATGCCAAAGAGTACGACGATGAAAAACTTAGAAGTGCGGAAACAACATTGCAACTAAGGAATAATAGCATTAAGCTAGCCACGTTTACAGTTCTTTGCAAATTGGTTATTCCATCATTTGATGATAATTTATTAAATGAATATGCAGAAACAGCAAGCCTTAATAAAGTTATTGATGGTTTATCTAAAAAAACTACTGACTATATTAATGGAATTATCGATGAGATTATTAGTAATCTAGGTCTTACTGGATGGGAAGTAAACTCAGAGGTATTAAATCAATACATTGATTTAACCATAAGTTCTATAGAAGAATATCTTAACAGAAAATATAAAAAATAATTGATATTGAGACATTAAGGAGTTTTTATGAAAAAATTATTGATCGTTTTGTTCATCTTATGTTTTGCTTTTTCGTGTAAAGACGGAAATACTCCACTTACAGAGTCAAATAAAGTAAAAGATGGTTTTGTTAGAGT
>CAUUAF010000132.1:0-4462 GCA_963543085.1 uncultured Treponema sp.
TATTCAGGTGTAGTTTTTATCCAAAACATACATTATACTAAATGTTGTACTTTTATGATTAGATGAGTAGGTAAAAAAATGGAAAAAAATGTTATCCCTGTAAAAGATAAGAACTCAAATTTTAAGAACAAAAAATTTGTTTCTATAAGATTCAAGATGGTTGCGTTGATTTTGTCTTGTATTGTTATTTTAAGTGTCATTATTTGTGTAATTTTAGGCTTTCAGATTCAAATTATCACCTTAAAAAACTACAACCAGTTTATTGAACAACAGGTTTCTGGCATTAATAAAACATTATCTATTTTAGAATCTAATAGTCAAAATATAATAAAAACACTTTCTAAACAAAGATTATTGCAAATTTCTAATGCCAATAATGTAGCTAACAACTATAATAAAGGTGGTTTTGAAGACTTAGACAAAGCAGGTATTGCTCATCATAGAAATTTGCAAGATTTGTTTGTTTCTATTCGAAATTCATATCCTGAGGTAGTTGACGTATATATGGGAACTACCTCAGGAGGTTTTGCGGGGTGGGATGATGCTGAAGATATGAAAGGAATTGACCCACGAACTCGACCATGGTATCAAGCTGCTATCAAAGAGCCCGAAAAGATTATTTTAACTCAAGCTTATATGTCTGCAACAAAAGAATTAGTAATCACTTTTGCGAAAGTTGTTAAAGATGTTAGAAATAGAGAAATTGTTGGGGTTATTGGTATTGATATTTCTCTTATCAACCTTGAAAAATTTATGAATACTATAAAAGTTGGAGAAACAGGTTATTGTCTTCTACTACAGAATGATGGAACAATATTGGTGGATGCAAAACATGAAGATGTAATTTTTAAAAATTTAAAGGATTGTGGCATTCCTTCTTATTCGAAATTAGACAAAATAGACTCTAATGCTCTTAATATTTATGTTGACAAAAGAAGATATCAAGCACAGGTTTTTAAGAGTGAATCTATGGACATGCGGATAGTGACATTGCTAGAAAGATCAGAGTTCCTAGATGTTTTTTATCGTCTTGTTTTTAGCATGGTTATCATAGCTTTAGTTTTATTAGTTATTGGAGTTATTTTTGTCACATTTTTTTCAAAAGGATTAAAGCTTTATTTTGACAGGATGGAGATAGTGTTTAAGAAAATTGCAAAAGGAGACACAACTGCAAGAATCAACTATAAAACAAACGATGAAATTGGGCTTTTGATGGGTTATTTTGATGAATCGATTGAACATATGAATATTATGCTCAAGCTATTGCTCAAAGAGACTGATCAAATGGTGCAGGTTGGAAAAGTACTTTCTAATGATATGGAAAAAACTGCAACACTGGCTCAAATCGTCACTTCTAATGTTTCAGGGGTTAAAGATGAAATTATAAGGCAAGCTTCTAGTGTTACGGAGATATTAGCAACTATAGAACAAGCTATTCGTATAATAGAGCATCTTGATTTGAGTATTGAAAGTCAAAACGCTAGTGTAGTTAATGGTTTTGAGCAGATGGAACGCATGACCCACAATATTAACACTATCACAGAAATGTTGCAAAAAAATAATGGATTGATTAAAGAATTGTGTTCTAAGACAATTACTGGAAAAGAAGGAGCTCGAACTGCGAACGAAGTCATAGCTCAGATAGCAGAAAAATCTGATTCGCTTTTGGAAGCAAGTCTTGTTATTCAAAATATTGCGGGCCAAACAAACTTACTTGCAATGAATGCGGCAATTGAGGCAGCTCATGCAGGAGAGAGTGGTAAAGGATTCGCTGTTGTGGCAGATGAAATTAGAAAGTTAGCAGAAGAATCTAACATGCAAGGTAAACAAATAGCCAATGTTTTAAAAAGTACTATTGAGGTTATTAAACATTTGATTGAAGCAGGTGGAGGAGCAGAAAAAATTTTTGATGAGGTGTATGAACTCACGACTAATATTTCTGGACAAGAAGATTCAATAGAACAAGAGTTGAAAAAACAAACCGAAGGAACTAGAATGACTTTGAACATGATGAAAGACATAAAAGAAGTAGCTTCAGGTATAAAAGATAGTTCTGCTGAAATGTTGGAAGGAAATAAATCAATTTCAAAAGAAATGAAACTTCTTGATGCTCTAACGCGAACAATCAATAGTAGTATGCACCAGATGAATGATGGAGCTAGCGAGATAACTGCAAATATCATAGAAGCAAACGATCTAACTCGTAAAAATAAAGATAGTATAAAAGAAATTGTTGATGTTATGAGTAAATTTGAAGTGTGATAGTTATAAATACTTTGATAATAAAAAAATCCTACAAAATGGTTTTTCTAGTTGTAGAATAGAAAATAAATGTATACAATAGCCTCCGTTGCTTTTAATATTTGGAGGGAAAAGAAAATATGTCTGATGTTTCACAAGCAGTTTTTCCGCAATGGAAACCCTTTTTAGGAGATGGTCAAGAAGAAAGGATAGTTTTGCGTTCTATTGTCAAAAGAAATGGAGAAATTGAAGCCTACAATAGGAAAAAAATAGAAGCCGCAATAAATAAGGCTATTATAAGCGTAGAAGGTGAAAAAGATGATGAGAAGGCAATTTCTCTAACAGACTATGTTGAAGAAAAACTAAAAGCAATGATGAAAGAACGCTATTCATATTCAATTCCTGCACTTGAAGAAATTCAAGACATAGTTGAAATTGCTTTGATAGAAAAACAAGAAGCAAAAATTGCAAAGTCTTATATTTTGTATAGAGCAAAAAGAGAAGCTGCTAGAGATGCAAAACGCATTATGCTCAATATTAATAATACGATGGATGGTTATTTAAGCCAAGCTGATTGGCGAGTAAAAGAAAATGCAAATGTTAATTTTTCATTGGGTGGCTTAATTTTACATAACTCAGGAGCAATAACTGCAAACTACTGGTTAAAAAATATCTACACTCCAGCAATTGCAGAAGCACACGAAACAGCAGCTTTTCATATTCATGACCTTTCTATGTTTTCTGGTTATTGTGCAGGTTGGTCTCTTCGTCAACTGATATATGAAGGTTTGGGAGGCGTGCCAGATAAGATTACATCAAGCCCTGCTAAACACCTTTCCACATTAATTCAACAAATTGTTAACTTTTTAGGTATTATGCAAAACGAGTGGGCAGGAGCCCAAGCTTTTAGTTCATTTGATACCTATCTAGCCCCTTTCATTAAAGCTGATAATCTTTCTGAAACTTCTGTTAAACAGTGTCTGCAAAGCTTTATCTATGGAGTGAACACACCAAGTCGTTGGGGATCTCAAGCACCTTTCACAAATATAACATTAGATTGGAAATGCCCAGCAGATTTAGCAGACAAAAAAGCAATTGTTGGAGGCAAGGAGACAGAGTTTACCTATGGAGATTGCCAAGAAGAGATGGATATGATTAATAAGCTATTTATTGAGCTTATGTTGGAAGGGGACGCTGTGGGAAGAGGTTTTCAATATCCAATTCCCACATACAATATAACAAGTGATTTTGATTGGGAAGATGACAATGCAGAACTTCTTTTTGAAATGACTGCTCGCTACGGCACCCCATATTTTCAAAACTTTGTAAATTCAGATTTAAATCCAAGTGATGTGCGTTCTATGTGTTGTAGATTGCAACTAGATAAACGTGAATTGAGAAAGAGAGGTGGAGGTCTTTTTGGCTCTGATGAGTTTACAGGTTCTATTGGTGTTGTAACACTTAATATGCCACAGATTGGATATCTTGCAAAAGATGAAAAGGCATATTTTGATCGACTTGATTACCTTATGACACTTGCAAAAGATAGTTTGAGATTAAAAAGAAAAGTAATTCAAGCTCTTTTAGATGGTGGTCTCTTTCCGTATACAAAAAGATATTTGAGTCATCTTGATAATCATTTTTCTACCATTGGAATTTGTGGAATGAATGAATCTTGCTTGAATTTCTTAGGTGTCGATATTGTTGATCCAAAAGGAAAGGAATTTGCTGAAAAGGTTCTAACCCATATGAGACAAAAATTACAAGACTTTCAAGAAGAAACAGGTGATCTTTTTAATCTTGAGGCAACACCGGCAGAAAGCACATCATATCGTCTCGCTCGTCATGATAAGCAACAATTTCCTGATATTATCTCGTCAGGTGTTGCAGAACCATATTACACTAATTCAAGTCAGCTTCCTGTATCTTTTACAACAGATGTTTTTGAGGCATTGGATCATCAAGAGAGTTTGCAACGTAAATATACTGGTGGCACAGTTTTTCATGTGTTTTTAGGCGAAGCTATAAAAGATTGGAAGGCATGTAGAGATTTGGTAAAATCTATAGCATACAACTATAGAATTCCGTATTTTTCTATATCACCAACTTTCTCAATCTGCCCTATTCATGGCTATATTCATGGGGAGCATTTTGAATGCCCAATATGTAAAAAAGAAGCAGAAATTAAGCTATTGCAAGAACTAGAACGCTTAGAGAAAGA
>CAUUAF010000133.1:0-4387 GCA_963543085.1 uncultured Treponema sp.
CATTTTTGGTAAAAGGATATATCCTGATTCGTATTATTGGAATGAGAATAAATAACTATGAAAGTTTTTTTGAAGAGCTATTTTTTATTTTTCTTTTTGTTGATTAATTTAACTGCCTTTGCATTGCAGGAACGAAGTGTTTCTCCTAGAACATGTGCTATAGAAGCTATACTTTTTGGGCTTGATATAAGTATTTCATCTTATGATGGAGAGGTAATAAGCTACACTGCAGATATAAGAAATGGCATGAAAGTGTCAATAATTGAAGACAATAATTGCTTAAGGTTTAGAAACTCTCATCCTGTTAAGGGGAATATTAAGGTTCTAGTACCTAAAAATATGCAATTAGAAAGTTGCAGAGTTTATTCAAGCTCTAGTTCTGTGAATTTATCTGATATTAATGCAATTTATTTCACATCATCGATGTGTGAAGGGAATGTTAATATAACTAGATCTACCTTTAAGGTTGCTTCTTTAAGCATTGCTTCTGGTAATATTAAATTAGACGCAGATATTACTTCAGCATGTGATTTTTGTTTTAGTGAAACAAAAGCAAATCTTGCATTAAAAGGTGGCCTTTCTGATTTTAATTTTTTCTATCCTTATGAGATATTTTCATCTTGTTCTGTTAATGGAAAAAATTGTACTAAAGAGAGTAAATTTACACTTGATAAAAAAAGAAAAAAGAGGCTTGGAATTACTCAAACTAGCTCAAACACGGTATTGAATTTTGTTCCTCGTTAATTCATAAACTTTCTTATAAATAAGAAAATCCACAGGCAAAAGCCCTTAATATTTATTTTATGAAACCAAATACATGTAAGGGCTTTATTCTATAACGGATTCTAACGTAGCACCATGCAAATATCAAACCGAAAAAATGTCCTAAGTGAGCAATACCATCACCTCTAAATATTTGCACGAATTCTAAAACAAAGTATCCTATAATAAGAATTGCAGAAGGAATTGGAACTACAAAATATAAATATATAGTTGAATCAGGGTATAAAACAGCAAAAGCGAACATTACAGCATATACAGCCCCTGATGCCCCTATTACATAGCTATAAACTCCAAAGAAATAATAGGCTATACACATTGCGAGCCCTGCTAATGTTCCACAAAGTAGATAGAACAACAAAAACTCTTTAGATCCCATCTTTTTTTCTATTGCAACACCAAACCAAAAAAGTGCTAGCATATTAAAAAAAATGTGCAAAAAACTACCATGTAAAAACATGTATGTAAAAATCTGCCAAAACATTTTTTTTTCAAAAACAAGATAAGGATTTAGTGCAAACCAATGCTCAACATTAACGCCACGTTGCCTGAAGTATCTTTGCAAAAGATATATTATTACATTAGTTAAAATTAACTGAAGAGCTACATTGCTATAGGTATAGGAAAAAGGCTTTCTGACAAACTTAAATATTTTCACTTAAAAATTTCCTTAAGATAAACTTTCTTCTCTTGTTGCTATGTTCACTTGATTTCTACCATTTTGTTTAGAAACATACATAGCTTTATCAGCTCGTTTTGTTATGCTTTTTGCGTCATCTTCTTTTTGTAAACAATCTGCAATACCAATGGAGACAGTGACTTTTATCTCATCATTTCCATACTTAGTTGAAGTATCTTGAATCTTTTTCAATATACGGTCTGCAACACGTTTGGCTCCCTCAATGCCCATGCCAAAGAGAGCCACAACAAATTCCTCACCACCATAACGAGCAACGACATCGCTGTTTCTCACACAAGATTTTATCATCTGTGCAACACTTGTTAGAATGACATCTCCTCCATCATGCCCATATGTGTCATTAATTTTTTTAAAAAAATCAATATCAATCATTAGTACAGATAAGTGCTCAGACTTTCTAAGAGATTCAATTTTTTCTTGCAAAACAGTAAAAAAATAGTGCTTCTGTTTTAGATGTGTCATTAAATCTGTTGTGGACATTTCTAATAGTTGTGAATTATTTATTGCAATACCTGCAAAAGTTGCAATACCTACAAGCATCTCATATTCGTGATCTGTATAAGTTTTATTACTAATATAACGCTTTCCTATAATAAAAAAGCCTTCTAGTTTATTTTTTGCTTTTAGTGGAACAAATAAACTTGGTTCTAAATCTAACAAGCGTGAAACTTTTTCATCTTCACTAAATTTTTCTCTAATTTCTTCAACATCAAAATAAGCTTGAGTAGAAATATCAAGATATTGTAAAAAAGGATGGTTCATGTTGATAACAAAACGTTCTTCAATTGCAAAACCAAAACCGTAATAACATCTATTCAAAGCAAAATCATCATCATCAAAAGAGTTACGAGTAAAAATGGCAACATCTGGAGTACTCATTTGTGCCATTATCGTGTAAAGAATTGAATCTATCAATTTTGCAAAACCAATTTGAGAATTGAGTGCTTTAGATATTTCTAATAATTGCTCTAAATCAAAAATCCTTTTTTCATAATAGGCAAATTTAGCTTCTAAAGGGACATTATCATCTTGAGATGTTCCCATTATCTTTTTCCCATTATCTTTTGAATTAAGCATACACTACACCTCCGACAATAATAAAGATTAAAAACTTATGCAACTAATTTGGTATTTTTGTATGCTCGAGTGTTATATAGCTTTTTATTATATCTATAAAACTACTAAACTTTTGCATACGTTTTTCAAATTCAGCATAACTTTCTCTGTTCTTTATCGACATAGTCAAGGCTCTTATATTAGTGATATATATAGGAACAGCTTTTTTTGAATCTTGAATTAAAGATTCACAGGCTCTAAACAAATTATAATACGCTTGTCCAGCTTCTTGACATAGCACTCTAGCAGAATTATTAGCATCATCAATTATTCTTGAGAGTTGTTTTCGAAAATCACCACCTTTACTAATTGCTTCAAGATAACCTTCGAGTGAAACAATACTACAGCTACCTTTTTCATCAAACTTTGCTTCAAACTCTAATATCTTTTTTGCTAGATTTTCACAATAATAGTATGGAACTCCCAGAGTATCTTGAAAATCATGATTCTGAAAATAACCTTCAACCATAACTTCTCTTAAGAACACACTAATTACTCTTTCAAAATGGATCACATTGAATGTTTTAATCACTTCTAATGGGCGAACCCAGTCAAAGGACATGTGTGTGAGAGTTTGAATATGAGCATTCACTTCGTCATTATATGCAGAAACACGACGTAAGGGTTCTTTTCCAAAAGTAGTAGTTATTAATGCAGAGACATCCTTATCTTGCTTTAATTTAATAAGCTTTTTAGTTGAGGCTGTGAAAGCCTCGCTTGCTCGTTCTTTATATTCTGCTATATTAGATTTTGCTTTAATTGGTTTGATTACCTCTTCAAAATTAGGTTCCTTTTTGATCAATTTTACAAGATTAACTAATGTGCTACGTTTTAATATTGAATCCAAAATGAAAGGAATTTCCTTAAAGCATGCTTCTACAGTAACATCACTTAATTTTGCATTGTCAGGAATTAAAGAGTTTAGCAACGTAAACGCATCAATTAAATCATCATCAATAACGACTCTTGAAATAAGAAAATTTAAATCTAAAATATCTTGAATAATCTCTTCCCCTTTTACTTGCCCAAAGCTATAGTTTGGAAGTAAAACATCTTTGCCAATTACTGCTTCAAAAGCAGAGTCAAATTTTGCAAATAGCTTATTAAAATTATAATTTAAGAAATCAAAAAGCACAAAAAGTCTTTCTATTTTTTTATCCATTGCAAATATTCGTTCAGCTTCCAACGAACGCATAAAAATGGCGAATTCTTTTTTCTGTTCTTGCATGGCACTATCAAATTCATCATGATTAAGATATTCCAATATCTTTGCACGATTTTCATAAGAGAGCATTCTTTTTATTTGTACCTGTTCGTGATCAAACTCATGTTCTAGAAGCATATCAGAATATTTAGAGGAGAGGCGAATATCTTTTGAGGCAATTGTGTTTGATAGAATATTTTTTATAGGTAAAATTTGCTGATATAATTGAAATATAATGGTTGCAAATCCCGGTAATATAAAACCATCAGAGCGATAAATTGCAGGTCTTATTTTTCGCACCTCTTGCTCTGCTATTTTCAAATAACGTTTTTGTTGATAGTCTGGGGAAGAAGGAAAAAACACAGACATTAATAAATCTTTGATAGAGTCAAGTAAATTTTTGAGAAAGTCCATAGCACTTTTATGCTATTTCATATTATGTAAAAAGTCAATAATATTGGTTTCTCTAAAATCTTTGTTAGTTTATTTTTGCCTATTGGATGGTGTTTTTTAGTTTGAATAAAAGTTAAATTTTAAATCCCCTTGTCTTTAACAAAGAAGTTGATACAATGGACTAAATATGAAAA
>CAUUAF010000134.1:0-4375 GCA_963543085.1 uncultured Treponema sp.
CATAAACTTAGCAGATTCTTTATCTTGTTCAATTAGCAAGGAATAAAATTATTCTCCCATTCAGTGAGTGCCCTACTTACTTCCTCAATATTTTCTTTGTTATATAAAGAAACACGTAATAGTGTAAAATCATCATAAATATCTGCTATTAAGAATGTGGGAAAACATATAGCAAAAACAAAAAAAGATAAAAGGAATGTTCTTTTCATAAAGCCACCTAATAATAAATTACAAAGAGAAGTCTTGTATGTATTTATCGAATGAAGCATTAAAATCTTTTTCAACTTTTGTTTTTATACTTTTGAGTATTTGATTTTTTAGTCCATCAGAATCGAAGTGGACAGCTTTGTCGTTAATAACAAAAGACAAGAGGCTTTCCTCTGTTGTGTTATCAATCAAGTTGTAAGTTAAAGAGTAGCGAACCATAAGTCTATCATCAGATAATTTTGACTCCTTTCCTAGTTCTAACTTAACACTTAATATATACCTTCCAGTATTAGTATTTGATATAGTAAAACCACGAGAAGTAAAAGCTTTCTCAAAAATAGATTTAAGGTATACATCTTCCCAATTGCCTTTGAACTGCACATAAATTAAAATATTTTTGGCAATAGAAGAGGTTTCGAGTTTTAATTTATCAGGATCATATTCTTGTTCATATATTAGGCTAGATGCAGGATTTAATACAGAAAGATAAGCTTTATATAAAGACATTTCATCAGCTTTTGAACTTGCAAAAACATGCCTAGAATATTCTTTAAACGTGCTTTTTTCATTGTTTTGAATATTTAGTGCATTATTAATTAGCGAAGCACACCGCTCTAGCTTTTCAGAATAAATATTGATAGCTTTTTGTCTGTTTAGTACAGCTAAAGCATAAAAAGTGCCATCCTTACTTTTCCATCTCTCTTTTATTTCTACCCCAACTAGATCTTTTATAGAAGTTGTTAGTGAGAGGTGTTGGTTTATGCTCTTGGTCTTATCTATTCCTTTAGCATGCTCATTATATGAGAGTGAACTGTCAGTTTTTGATATAACGCTTCGATTAAAAATAGCAGCAAGTCCTTCAATAGCCTTGTTGTCTGCTTCTTTTTGGCTTAAACCACTACCTAGTTCAACAATATACTCATTTTCTGAATACACTGTGGCAGGCGAGGCTATCCAAGCAGGAAACTTTTCAGCTCTTTTCTTTGCTTCAAGTGGAGAAAGACATAATAAGACAAAAAGAAAACTCAAAATTAATCTAGGCATATAGACTCCAATAGATTCAATTGAGATTTTTTAACATTCACATTTTCAAAAATATCTTCATTCACTACTAGATTACCTTTCATATATCGCACTTTTACATTATAAAGCCCATCTTTTAAGGCTAGATTTGCAGTGTATGAACGTGCTGGTAAATATTTTGCTTGCCTAGTGTCTGCCTTAATGGAATCATCAAACTTTTCAAGCCCAACCCTAAAGGCTAGCTCAGCAGCATTTAAAGCGATATCTGCAAAAGTTTTTGCAAAAATATCGTCAGTAGCTTCATATACAGCCTTTCTTGCTACATAAACTGCAACTGTCAAACTGATTGCAAGAGCTGCCTTTCCTATAATGCTTTTTGCTTTATTCTTTTGGAATTCTTTTCTTGCTTTTAATGCAACATTCTTTTTTAAGTCTTCACCAAAATCTTCTAGTAATGAAAACTGTGCGTTTGTTTCTTCGCCTGTTTCTAAATTAGTAGCTATAGCTTCAACTCGGTTTACATTCGTTTCATTCTCTCCAGCTTGTGTGTATGCAAACTTATAGCGGATTCCCGGAATGGTCATAGGTACACCATTATCATCAATTATCACAACATCAGGTAAATATATAGGAATACCAGATACTTCAGGCGGAAAATAATATGACTTCTCTTTCTTTTTTGCTATAGAACCTGAAAATGCAACTAAGTTTAATATAGCTTTTTCATCATCTTTTGCAAAAATAATTTTTGGATTAAGCACTCTAAGGTAATCACGGTCAAGCCTTGCACCTTCATAATCTCCATTAGCTTCTCTAAAAAGAGAACCCAAATAGTAAGCTGTTGGGGAAGAGCGATATAGATCATTCAATGTTGGTTTTCTAGGAGTTCCTCGGCTTACCTCGGCAGGAGAAACACCAAACTTACTACAGGTTTTTTGATATTCATCACTGTCTTCTTCGTCTTCATCAAAACCTCTGATAAATGCTACATCGCTACTGTTATCAACAACAAACCAGAGAGAACTCTTAGCTTGTCTTCCTTGATTCACTTTTTCGTGGTCTACTTTTTTTATTTCAACAACTGCATCCTCAAGCTTTCCTTGATTATAATAATTGAAGCTATTTAGTATGTTAAGGTAAAAACTTTCAAACTGTGCAATGCTTCTTAAATCACCTGAGTCCATAAGGCGTTCGCATTCAGCAAAATATTTTTGACTAGCTTCATAATCTTTTGCATAGTGGTAAAGAACAGCAATATCCATGTTTTTAAGTGGAAGACTATCCTTACCATAATCCTTGGCTTTTAACATTTTTACACAAAGTTCATAATTGCCTTCTGAGTATGCTCTTTCAAAATTGGCAAGATCAAACTTTGCCGTAGCACAAGAAATAAATAAACATAAAAGGGGAAAAATAAAAAATTTACTCATGGGATTCAATAAAACTATCTTTGTTGTTCTATAACTTAGGGGTTCTAGTTTTTATAATTTTCTTTATGGAATCATTGAAACCTTTGAATGTAACAATATTTGTTTCTAGGTTTATGAGCTGGACACTTACGTAGTAAGTGCGAACTGTCTTATTATCAACTTTGTCAACAATGGTTTTTACAGAACCTTGCAAAATAAAGTCAGCACCTGTTTCTCCGCTAAGATTTTTTATTGTGTCTTCGCTTGTATAACCTGATTTGTTTTGATCTTTACGTTCTTCACGCAACTCTTCTCTTGAAACCTTATCTGCAACAAAATCTGCTAATCCACTATTAATAATGGCATCAGACATTTTTTCTGTTATGATAGAAGTGTCGATATGTTCCGTGCTATCATTTTTGAAGCGTCCAACCATAATTACGGGAAGTCTATTATTCTTTGTTTCGAAACTTGCAATACGGGGGGATGAAAGGCATTTGTCAATTAAATCTTTACAAACTAGCCTCACATCATTGTCATTCCAATAGCCACTCAAATCAACTATAGATTCAGAATCAACTCGACTCACCTTTATAGTTGCACAAGAAGACAAAATGGTCAAAACTGCAATGGAAAAAATCACTATTATATTTTTCATTTTTATAAAACTCCTAAAACATATTAAATTATTTTCACTTCTTATCTCGTTTACTATAAACCAGACAAGAAGTAACGCACAATATTAGAAATTTTCTGTCATAGCTTTGTTTACCATTTCACGTAAATCTATTTCTTCTTGACTCTTTGGCTTTTCTTTGTCATTTGCCTTAGCAATTGCATCTTTTATGATTCCATCCAAAGTTTTTCTTGGTACACTATAGATCATTACTAGTGTATAAAAATCACCATCAACATCTCCATCAGCATTGAAAAAACGTCTGCATGTCCAATAGTCACTTTCTTTTTTAAGTCCACTCATATTAGCTTCACTAACTAGCTTTACGAGTTCTTTTGTGTATGAATCTATCTTATCAGCATTTCCTGCAGCTGCAGAAACAGCTTTGTCTTGTATACGCTGTGTGATAAGTCTTGAAATTTGGCTTGCAACAGTAAAGTTTCTCATCCAGAGTTGTGCACCTTCTAGGTCTTTTGATCTTTCTGACTGAAACTTAAAAATATAAACATCTTTATATCTTGGCAATTGCTCAATATCATATTGCTCCATGCTAACCCATTCAGGTATTTCTTTGCCAAATTGTTGATTTTTATGGTCTATCATTTCAGGTTTTCTAACTTTAGAAACAGCCTTTGAAGAATTACCTGACCCACTTGCTACATTTTTTTCAGTTGTTGCACAACTAGCTAGCAAAATTGCAAGAATGCAACCAAATAACACAAATTCTTTTTTCATAAACTCCTCCATAATTCATTTAAGTTTAAGATACGTGTTAGCATTATATGAGTGTTATAGTTTTGCGTCAATAAAAGTCTAAGTCTGTTTAGAGCTTCCACACTTTATATGAATGTGTTTTTATATTACATGCTTTGCTTGTACTGGAAAATAATAGCTTTTTAATAAGAAGAATGATATGATGAGAGCTGTGAAAAGTGAATCTTCGAAGTTCAATGCAATTAATTCCTCTGTTTTCTCATATGAAGTCATCTACACAAGCCTTACAAAAGCCACCTCAAGTCAAAAGAGTACATTAAGAAATGTTAGCATAGTACATTAGCTA
>CAUUAF010000135.1:0-4360 GCA_963543085.1 uncultured Treponema sp.
TTTGATTATTGAAAAAGTTATTGCAAAAGAAAATAGCTACTATGCTGTGGGTAGGTGTAAAACACTTGATGAAAATGAAAACTCCTATTACTGCCCATATATATGTTGCATGGATTGTGCAACGGGCAAGGTTCAATGGGAAACCAAAGAAAAGATAGTAGAAGGCAGTATAAATGATGCTCTTATCCTAGAAAATGGAGACATTCTTACTGTTGGGCAAAGCATTGTTGAGGGAAACAATGTAGGGGCAATCTGGTTATATTCGCCTCAAGGTGTATTGTTAAATAACAAAAATTGCTCTGAATGTTTAAGCCTTAATGCTATATCTTTACATAATAATGAAAGTGCTACATTGGTAGGATTTGATGAAGAGGGAATTGCACTTGTAAAATTCTCTTTAGGTAAATTGCAATATAAGCCTTTTCCACTCCAGCTTTCTCAAAAAGATTTTATAAGCTCCGCTATTCCTTTTTATAATCAACACTCTAAGACTATATTTTTATTTTGTAATTTAGTTGATGAAGAAGGAAGCAGTTTGCCTTCTAAGGTTTATGAGATTAAAGAAGATGGAAAGGTTAAAGAGATTTCACTACAAGAAAAAATATCATCTATTTCATCATTAGTGCAAACTTCTGCTGGAATTCTCTATGTTGGAGGTGAAAATTCAAGAAGTGAAAAATCAGAAGCTATCATATTAAAAATAGATGGTGAGAATCTTGAAGTCTTATATCAAGATGGCAAAGCCTTTTCCTATATTTCTTCGTTGCATTTAAATGAAGAAAGCAAGGAGTTAATTGCAACTGGAACGTGCCAAGCAAAAGAGAGTTCAGGCATAGCTGGCATTCCGTTCATTTTAAGCATTGATTTAGCAAGTGGCAAAGAAGTGTGGAGACATGAGCATAAAGGAATGAAATATCAGCTTTTAAGGTCATTTATTCCATGCCTTGACTACGGCTTTGTAGCATCTTTTTCTTCCATTTTGCCTAGTGGTGAAGACTATGGAAGTTCTACTATCTTACGATTGACATCAGTAGGAAAAACAATATTAGAAAAATAGATTTGTAAAGAATGTTAATGAGAATATTTAGGAGATTAATATGAAAAGAAAAATTGTTTTATTAACTATCATTTTGTTTGCTGTGCAAAGTATATTTGCTCAAACTTCGATTAAAGATGTGCTTAGTCGCTTTGATGAAAAACTTGCACAACACAGTATTCCAAGTGCGGAAGTTATGATTGGTTCTATTAATTTTGGAGAGACTGAAACCAATGGAACAGCTGCTGCATGGATGAAAGATGAGATTGCAAAAGCAGCTGTTAAGATGAGGCGAATCAAGATTGTGAGAGAGACCTTAAAGACAGTTCAGCTTGAAACAAAAACACGTGGACTTGTGGCTATGATGAAAAAGCCAAAAACAGCATATAAGAAAAAGTATACAATTACTGGTAAATACATTGAAAACAAAGCAAAAGGTATAGTAAGCCTAACCCTATATCTTGAGCTTTCTGAAGGTGATAAGGTAGAGCTTTTTGCTTCAGAAACTGCAACAATTCAATCTTCTGAACTTTTAGATTATGGGCTGACCCTTTATCCACAGAATATTGAAGAAGTGAAAGCTATCGAAAAGGATTTTGAAGAGGCAGAGACCATTCTTGAAAGTGAAACTCCCTCTATTGAAAATGCTATAGCTAAAGATAGTGTAGCTGAAACTAAAAAAGATATGAGTGCAACTGAAGATGGCAGAACTAAAACTAACAATAGATCAGAGGCTGAGTCAAAAAAACTAGAAACAGATGAAGTTGTGGAGACAGAGGAATTAAAAACTGAGAATACAGTGCAAATTACTGCTTATATGTTAGATAAGAAAAACAATGTTGTTGACACCTTGCACCCCGGAGATGTTGTTAAGTTTTTAGTAGCTACAGATAAAGACGCATATGTGAGAATTATGGGAATTGACGCAGAAGGAAATACCTTTTGGCTTCCTATCAAAAACAACTTTATTAAAGCAAATACTGTAAGAACTTTCCCTGATGACAACACACTTGACTATCAAGTGGTTGACGGTGTTTTTGGTGCAGAACATCTTTTTATTTATGCAGCAACAGACAAAGCATGGCTACCAGATGAAACATCGGAGCAAAAATATCATCCTTCATTAATTACAAGCACGACACGTGGCATAGTTGCTGTGAAAAAAAATGAAAACATAACAACTGGAGTGTTCAAAATAGCTTATACAGTTGTGCCATAAAACTTTTTATGAGGAAGACTGCTTTAAGTCTTCCTTAATATTTGATTGTTGAAAAATCGAGGAAATATTCATGAAAAAACATATATTTTTACTTGCTTTTTTTGTATTAATGGGTGGGTTGGCAATAGCCCAGTCTAACACACGTAGGATTGAAGCAAAAAAGAAAACACAAGATGACTTCGCCAATAGCTATGCTTTGAATAAGCCTGAAATTGTGTTTAACGCCATGCATTCTAGTAGTATATACTCTGTTGCATATTCACCTGACGGAAAGTATATAGCAAGTAGTTCTAGTGATGAAACAATTAAACTGTGGGAAGCTGAAACAGGAAGATTATTAAGAACATTAACTGGACATACAGATGATATACATTCTGTTAGCTATTCACCTGATGGAGCTTATTTAGCAAGTGGCTCTAATGACGAAACAATAAGGATATGGGAAGTTGAAACAGGGGCATGCATAAAAACATTAAAAGGGCATACAGGTTATGTAAGATCTGTTACATATTCACTTGATGGAGCATATCTTGCAAGTGGCTCTTGGGACAAAACAATAAAGATATGGGAAATTGCAACAGGTGAGTGCATAAAAACATTTGAAGGACATACTGGTTATGTAAATTCAGTGTGTTATAGTTCTGATGGGGCATATTTAGCAAGTGCAGCTATGGATTCATATGAATGTGCTGATAGAACAATCAAAATATGGGAAGTGGCAAGTGGTAAATGTGTAAAAACATTTGAAGGACATACAAATGATGTAAATTCAGTATGTTATAGTCCTGATGGTAAATATTTAGCAAGTGGCTCTGGTGACAAAACAATAAAGATATGGGAAGTGGCAAGTGGCAAGTGTATAAAAACATTAACTGAACATAGATATAGGGTGTATTCTGTTGCCTATTCACCTGATGGGAAATATCTGGCAAGTGGTTCATCACTGTGGGAAGTTGCAAGTGGTGATTGTGTAAAAACGTTAAGTGGGGACTATGTTGCCTACTCACCTAATGGTAAATATTTAGTGGCTTCTGGATATGGAATTGAGATTTGGAAAGTGCCAACTGGAGAGAGCGTAAGAAAAATAGGTGGTAATTTATATTATGTGTTTTCTGTTACTTACTCAAATGATGGCAAATATTTAGCAAGTGCTTCAATTGGAGAAACAAAAGTATGGGAAGCCAAAAATGGTAGATATATAAAAGCATTAAAAGGACATGGATCTTTTGTGAGCTCTGTCATTTATAGTCCTAATGGAAAGTATGTGGCAAGTGGTTCTAAGGATAAAACAGTTAAGATTTTTGAAGTAGCAACAGGCGAGTGTATAAAAACATTTGAAGGACATACTGATGATGTAAACTCAGTATGTTATAGTTCTGATGGGGCATATTTAGCAAGTGCTGCTGGGGAATCACTTGGCAATGAATATGGATGTGCTGATAGAACAATCAAAATATGGGAAGTTGCAAATGGTAAATGTGTAAAAACATTGGAAGGGCATACAGATGCTGTGCTTTCTGTTAGCTTTTCACCTAACAATAAGTATTTGGCAAGTGGCTCTATAGACAAAACAATAAAGATATGGGAAGTTGCAAGTGGCAAGTGTATAAAAACATTAACTGAACATACATATCATGTGGAATCTGTTGTCTATTCGCCTAATGGGAAATATCTTGCAAGTGGTTCTAGGGATAGAACAATCAATATTTATGAAGCAGAAAGTGGTCGATTATTAAAAACATTCAAATTTGAAAGTCCTGTAACATCAGTATGCTATAGTCCTGATGGAAAGTATCTAGCAAGTAGCTCTTGGGATGGTACGATCAAAATATGGAATGTTGCAACAGAACAGTGTATAAACACCCTAACAGGGCATACAAACTGGGTGAATTCTGTATGTTACAGCCCTGATGGTGCATATCTAGTGAGTGGTTCTAATGATTACACAATAAGATTTTGGAATGCCTCTACAGGTGAGTTACTAGCTACCACATTCAACCTAAAAGATGGGGAATGGCTCACGTATACTCCTGAAGGTTTTTTTGCAGGCAGTGAGTGGGCAACAAAGAACTTTGTGCATATTGTGGACGGAATGAAGACAATTG
>CAUUAF010000136.1:0-4240 GCA_963543085.1 uncultured Treponema sp.
TTTTTAATATATTTTAATCGTATCAACTTTGAAGTTGGCTATCATTCTGTTTTGAATATTGCATTAGGGCAAGATCATAGCAGTGTGCCAGCTTATTTTCATTCATTTTATGGAGATATTTATTTGGATATTAGTGGAATGGTCAAATTTGGAGCGAGATATAGTCATCCAATTGAAAAGAATGTGAGCCTTGGGAAATTTTCTATGCTCTTAAAAGCTGATATATTTTTTTAATCACCTTGTTTTTTAACTTTTTGTGTTGTATCTTGTATATGTAGGAGAAGGTTCTAATATATAGGGAGTCTTGTGAAGACTCAACTTTTAGTCTAAGGAGAAAAGCATATGAAAAAACTTAGCATTATTTTTGCCATACTTATTGTGGCACTTATTTCTTGCAAACAAAACAATTTTGGAGAGAATCAAGGAGACTATGGAACAGTTGTTTTTGATTTAACAGGTGGTTCTAATTTGCGGTCTATTGATCCAAGAACTGGACTTCCTGATCTTGCACATTCCAGAATGGAAATTATTGTAGAGCGAAATGGCGAGCGAGCAGAGGTTAAGGAATTTAAGGAGAGAGACGAAAAAAAATATAAAGGAACGTTTCTTGTTGGAACTAGAATAAGGTTCACTGCTGTTGTTAAGGCTAAAAGCGGAAAATGGAAGGGAAGTAGTGAAATAACTGTAGCTAGTGGCACAAATAATTTAAGTGTAAAGTTAAAGAAAGCAATTGCAGAGCTAGAGCCACTAAAATTTAAGCTTTATATGGATGAAACTATTTCTAGTAACCCTGTAAAAAGATTTAGTCTAGGTTTTTTTGATGATGAACATCCTTTTTTTAGGGAAGGTGGTAAAGATATTGAGGTTTCAATTGATGAGTATAAGAAAAAAATCCCTTCATTTTGTAGAGATTCAAAAGGCAGAACCTACATCTTTTATAAAAATAATGCGACTGGAGGCGATTCAAAGATTATCTTAAAACGTTATACAAGTGAGGGTGATGAAGATTCTTCTTTCAGTTATAGCGATGATGCTAGTGATAGAACAAACATACTTGTTACTGCAGACAACAAAACAGGCAATGTTTTTGTTTCTTATAGAGGAGGTATACCTCCACAGACAAAGCTTTATTTAGTTAAACAAGAAGAAAACAATGTTACACTAAAAGATATAACTCCTATCGGAGAGATTAAAGATGTTTCTACAATGAGTGTATATAATAATGTTATTTCAACTGTAGAATCTGATTCCACTACTAATAAAATTAAGATATATAGCTATAGTAATGAAAATACTCCCGTTTCAAAGCTAAAAGACAAAGAAATAGGAGTGGAAAAGGGTGGCTTATTGGATATAAATGTTGAAGGTACTACTAGAGTAATCAATGGCGAAGTAGTTGATTCATTTATGAATGATAAACATATATACTTTTTGTATAACTATAATAAGGCTGATATCTATAGTATTTCAACTGGCGGAATCCTAAAGTGTGGCTATTCATATACTAGTGGAGTAGGCTCAATCAACGAAGTTAAACGTCTTATTGCTAAGACTGGTTATATTGCTGATGAGCATAATATTATCAACGTAAAAGAAGAGGATGGGGCAAAGGAGTTTTATGGACCTCAACGCTTTGTAGGCTTTAACGAAGATGTTCTATACATTGCAGATGATGGCATGGTACGTGAGTATGAAGCAGGACAAACTCAATTGTTAGAAAACAAGAATAGACTGGTAAGTTTTAACTTAAAAAGTGAAGACATTCGTGTTAAAAAAGAAAACCTTGAAACATGGCTACCCGAAAACAAAGTAATTGCAAAAACAAAACCAACGCTCTTTTTTAGCTATGAAAAGGTATCACAAGACACTTTTGCTAAGATAAAGCTACATGATGAAAGTGGATTCTTACATTTTGAGAATAATACTGATGATGTTCTAAGTATTGGTAGACCACACACAGATGGACTTCGCTATATTGTTGATTCTTCAGGTAATTTCTATGTGTTGCACGAAGATTATAGCGGTCCTAATAAATTAGAAAAGTATTCACCTCACAAAACTGAAAGCGGTGTTGTGTATAAACGTGATTATATTTTTGAGGGTATCAACTTAGCGGGTGCGGATTACACTAATAAAATAACTAGGCTGTATTATGACCATGTAAAAAAAGACTTGTATTATTGTATTGACTCGGGTGAGTTATATAGGCTTGATGGAGATAACTGGGGAAATATAAATAGAGGTAATTATTCTTTAAAAGAGATTATGACTATTTATGATGGAAGAATTTGGGCTTATAATAGAGATGACGTTGGATTTGAAAGTATAGGTATAAAAGATGATGGAAAATTAGAAATTTCACCGAAGGTTGAATCTGATATTCTACCAGGAGAATTTGCTTCTAAAAGAGTCTTGGGTTTTTCAATGTATAATGATGTTTTATATTTATTATATAATGCTGGAACCGAGGATGTTTACGCTTTGGCAGTGAAAAAAGATGGTACCAATTTGCTGAAGACCAATAAGCCTCTTTTTAAACTAGAAACGGATATAGAAGACGTAAGACCAATAGGTTTTGATAAGGAGAAAGGAGTTAAGTTTTTCATTGATAGTGTAATAAGAGACTATGATGGTAGAGTTGAAAAAAATATAAATAAGTATTTTTCGGTTAAATATAGCGATTCTGCTACTTCAGCTAACCTAGTAACAGAGTACGATATTCCTTCTAACGATATCACTACTTGGTATGAGGAAGGAGATGTTTGGCAAGGCACACCTGTTATGCTATGGAGTGTTAAGAATGGCATAGCACAATATTTTGCAGTTTCTGAAGATAAAATACCATCAGAAAAATTGCCTGACAAAGCATCTATTAAAGGTGATAGTACTTACACGGTTTATAATAAATTTTGTTATGACCAATTTGGAAACTTATATGTGTTAATTGAAAAAGATTCAACATATTATGTTGTGCGTTTTAAGCTATCTAAAGGTGGAAACTATAATTTCGATGAATTGCAGAAAAAAATAGAGAATGATCAATTTGACAACTGGGATGCAAAATTTGACGTAAGTAGTCCTAGTTTTAATCTTAATGAGTTCATTATGGCAGTTTATGCAGATGGAGAAGATTCGGGGGTTATGTATTACAGAATGTTTGACAATCCTGGTAGTATTGATATCAAAAAAACTAGCTTTAATGGAAACTTTAACGCAGGCACTGGTGTATTTTGGATGAGTGTGTCTATAGAAGATTCTGTAAATAAAACCGAAAGACAGATTACAGCCATTGTTGCAAATAAGGATGGGGTTTTTATAGCAGAAAAAGACTTAAAATATGTGGAGGATGATAACGGCAAAAAATACTACGAGAGCTATTGTATAGATTTGAAAAAGTATCCACATAATGACCCTGATTATAATAGGTATAAAGGAAAGGCAACTGCGATACCTATTGGGACACAAACTGAGATGTTTAACGACTATGACACTACTAATGGTTTAAAAGATGAAAATGCCCAGTGGGATAAGTATATAAGAGAAAGTGTTTCTGATATGTATGCTTATAATGGTGTTTTATATGCACTCCTTTATAAAAAAGTTGGTGGAGAAGCATTCTATAGTAAAGAAGAAGGAGAGCCAAAATTTACAAAAACAATAGTTTCTGGTGGATTGTGTAAATTTGAAAATACTGATAGGGAAAACTTTACAGGTGGTGTTGAATGGATTACCACATCTGACAGACTCAAAGTGAATCCTGTTGCAAAATTTGCTCCTTGCCATATTATTGGCGTGTTGCCAAAAAAGCTTGTTATAGCCTCCGATGGATATCATGGATATCGATTCGACAAAGGACCGTATAGTGGTAAGCAACAGGGCGATAACTATGACAATGTTTATTTTTTAAACACAGAAAGCAAGCAATTAGATGAAACAAAATCTAAAGAGGTTGTATGTAGGTTTAATTTGCAGATTAAGCATTATAATGATGAAGAGCTTAAAAATAGTCTTGTATCAACATCTGCTTTTGCGTGGGAATAAGGTTTTAAAAGCTTTTTTAAGCATTTGCGTGTCATGTTGTGGCATGCAAATGTGTTGTCAGCTTTGTTGGGGGGTATGAATAAATAGGTGGCTTCTTTTAATGAGAAGTTGCCTGTTTTTTTTGTTTTTTGTGTATAATTTTCGTATGATACGTAAGAAAATGAAAGAGTTTGATGAACTCACAATTCAAGATGATTTT
>CAUUAF010000137.1:0-4219 GCA_963543085.1 uncultured Treponema sp.
AAAACCGTTGTACTCGAAAAAGTACCGGGGGTTCGAATCCCCCTCTTTCCGCATATGTTTTTATTCATTTATACATATTTTTTATAGTATCAAGAATTGACCACTTATTTGGAGAGATGTCCGAGTGGTCGAAGGTACACGATTGGAAGTCGTGTGTGCCAGAGATGGTACCGAGGGTTCGAATCCCTCTCTCTCCGTTCCGGGAGCTATGCAAAACAAGCCTTTTGAACCCCGTCAGGTCTGGAAGGAAGCAGCGGTAAATTGGTTTTGTTTGTGCCGTAGTTTTCCCGGTTTTTTTTGTATACAACCTTTTTGTATTTTTTAGTTCTTTCTTTTCTATTTGCAGAAATCATATTTTTGATGTTATACTCGTATTCATGAAAGATATAAAAAACATGCCTATTGGCGTTCAAAGTTTTGAAGCTATGAGGATGGGAAATTATGTATATGTGGATAAGAGTCAATTTATTCCAAAGATTGAAAAATTAAGTCGTGCTTATTTTTTAACTCGTCCGCGCCGTTTTGGAAAGAGTCTTTTTATTTCGATGTTACAAGCTTATTTTGAAGGAAGAAAGGAACTTTTTTCTGGACTTGCTATTGAAAGAATTAAAGAAGAAAATAATAGCGAATGGAAAAAATATCCTGTTCTCAAACTTGATTTGAATGTAGGAGAGTATAAGGATAATCAAGAGTTAAATGATGTTTTAAATGCACAGATAGAAAGTTGGTGTTTTAAATTTGGTATTGAAAAAAAGTTTGATAAACCATATTTGAATTTTTCATATATAATTCAGTTTTTATATGAAAAGTTTGAAGAAAAAGTAGTTGTTTTAGTTGATGAATATGATAAGCCTCTCATTGCTACCTTAGAAAATGAAGAATTAAATGAGGAATATAGAAGTATCCTAAAAGCATTTTATAGTGTAATTAAAAGTTATGGAGATTATATTCACGTGAGTTTTCTCACAGGAGTTACTAAGTTTAGCAAGGTGAGTATATTTTCAGATTTAAATAATCTCACTGATATTAGCTTGCAACGTGAATATTCAACCATTTGTGGAATCACTCAAGAAGAACTTGAAAAATATTTTGCATTTTATATTGAAGAAATGGCAAAAGAATATGATGTTTCCTACAATGAAATGATAGCAAAACTAAAGAAAAAATATGATGGTTATCACTTTAGCGAAGATTTGGTAGATATATATAATCCTTTCAGCTTATGCAATGCCTTTGAAACAAAGAAACTGGGAGATTATTGGTTTGAAACTGGAACTCCAACATTCTTAATAAATTTATTAAAGCAAAAGTACTTTAGTATTCCAGATTTAGAAGGTAATGTTGAAATGACAGTAAAAACTTTTGACGAATATAAAATGAGTTATGAGAATATGGTTCCATTACTTTTTCAATCAGGATATCTTACAATAAGAAGTTACAGTAAAGAATTCAACACATACATGTTAGGTTTTCCAAATGATGAAGTGCGATATGCTTTTCTTGATCGTTTAATGAGAGTATATACAAGTGCTTGTAATAATTCTTCTAGTCCTTTTGTTGTCAATGAGTTTGTAAATTCAATTAGGAAAGGTGACATAGACAAGGTGCTAACATTAATAAGGGCATTAATGGCGAGTATTCCCTACGACTCACTACCTTCTGATAAATTATTTTTGCGAGAACATAATTATCAAACTGCAATATATCTCATTTTTTTTCTTATGGGGCAATATGTTAGAACTGAAGTTCATGGTAGCGTAGGACGCTCTGATGTTGAAGTGGAAACGGCAGATAGCATTTATATATTTGAGTTTAAGGTTGGTGGAAAGCCTCAAGACGCAATTGCACAAATTAAAGAAGCAGGCTATGCAGATAAATACAGTGCAAGTAAAAAAAATGTATTCATAATAGGCGCTGTTATAAGCCGAAACAAACGCACACTAGGTAAGTGGTTGGTCGAAAAAATTGATTAAGTGTTACTATAACATATAGAACACGCTATTTTTTGGAGCCTATTTCAATTCATTTATAATATTTTCTAAATAAAAAATATTAAATGCCGAAAAATCCTTGTATACATGTAAAAAGTTTTTTCTGAGAAGAGTTTTAAGAATCTTTCTCATCTGAAATCTTCATGTATGATTTTAAGGAGCAATATTTTATGGATGCTATGGATATAACAAGTTTGCCTACTCCTCAGCCAGAGAGAGAGAATAGGATAGTCAAAGATGAATATATTGATGAAGCTATAGATTCCGTAAGTAATGAGAATGTGGATATTTCTTTTGAAGATCTAATGTGTAGTATGTTTGATGAGGTTATGCAGAAGAAAGAAGCCCGTGTTGATAAGGTACTAAATGATTTGGATGTAAAAGATGAGATTTTGTTGAACGGAGAAATTAATGTTGATGAAGATGTTGATTCTCTTATAGAAATTCAAGGAAAGAATATTTCAACTAAAGATACAAAGAGTAAAGAGCAATTTATACCATTAATAGACGAAGATTTTGTTGTGGAAGAAGAGATTCCTGTTATTGAGTGTGAGCTAGAGATTTCTTCTCCAATGATTAAAGATAAAAAAGAAACAAAAAATGTTAAAGAAGAACCTATAGAAGAAGATGAGAAAAAAGAAGAAAAAGATACTAGTATTCTTTCAAAAGATGCACATAAAAATGTGGTTCTTTCGATTAAAGAAAATGTAGAAAGTTCTAAGAAAGTAGAATCTAAGGAAGAGAAAAAAGAGGATGCTCTGGATATAGCAGAGAATGTTGTTGCACAAAGACCTAAAAAGCATGTAAAAAAGCTAAATATATCAGTTGAAGATTTAAGAACGGCTCCTGAAGTTCAAACAGGAGAGGTTGCAATTTCGACAGAAGAAGCTCAAATTGGAAATTTTGATGGAGAGTCTTCTTTTAGTGATGGTAGGAGTGTTTCAAGCTCGCAAACAAGTACATCTTCTAGTCAAAAGGTAGAAGGAAGCGAAAATGTTAATAGTAATCAGTTTTCTTCTATATTGGCTGAGCAGATTAAGGCTAACTCAGCAGAGTTGGTGCAAAGAGGAAAGATTGTTCTCAGAGATGGGAATGTGGGAGAGATTCGATTGCAATTGAAACCTGCTCATTTAGGAGTTGTGAGAATCAATCTTAAAATGACTCAAGACAAAAAAATGAAAGGGGAAGTGACTGTGTCTTCACAAGAAGCTTATGAGGCTTTTGAAGATAGTATGTCGGAGTTGGTCTCTTCCTTTAAGGATGCTGGTTTTGATACAGCTGGTTTTGATTTGAATTGGAAAGATGGAAAACAAGAGATTGTTAGGGAAGATTTAAGTGATAAGTATTTTTCTCCCGAAAAAACACTGCTTTCTCTAAGAGAAAAATTAAATTTTACCGAAAACATATACCAGTTTGGTCAAGCTGAGAATGTTAACGTTTTAGCTTAAGGTGGGAGGAGATTATATGAATGTAAATAATATTGGTTTTGAAAATGCTTTTCAGGGCTTATCTTTTGAGATGACAGCTGATGAGAAGGCAAGAAAGGCTCTCGAAGTTGATATGATCAACAAAGAGACTTTTGGAGAGAGAAGGTTGCCAAAACAAGAATTGGGAAAAGATGACTTTTTGCAATTGCTTATTGCTCAATTGACACATCAAGACCCAACTTCGCCAATGCAAGATGCTGAGTTTATTGGGCAGATGGCACAGTTTTCATCACTAGAACAAGTGACAAATATGAATGCAAACTTTTCTCGATTAAATGAAATGTTGCTAGGTTCTTCTGCTACAACTACTATTGGAAGTAAGGTGGAGTTGCAAGCTGGAGATGAAAATATTACAGGATATGTTACAGCAGTTAAAAGAGGAGCAAATCCTGAAGTGATGGTTGATGGAAAGTGGTATTCTTGGTCAGCCGTGCAAACTATTTATTCTAACTAGTTAAGGAGATGTAAGCTTATGATGAGGTCATTATTTTCAGGCGTTTCTGGAATGCAAAACCATCAAACAAGGATGGACGTTATAGGAAACAACGTTGCAAATGTCAACACAACAGGTTTTAAAAGAGGGAGAGTTAATTTTCAGGATCTTATTTCTCAGCAATTAAGTGGTGCGGCTCGCCCAACTGAAGAAGTTGGTGGTATCAATCCAAAAGAAGTTGGGCTTGGTATGATGGTGGCAAGCATTGACACAATACATACTCAAGGTGCTTTGCAGACAACAGGTGT
>CAUUAF010000138.1:0-4188 GCA_963543085.1 uncultured Treponema sp.
CTCTTCGTCTTCTGGTGCGAGCCTTAGACGTTTTCGCTCTTGGCACTATCATAACATAAACCTCCAAACACTTAGAAAATAAGTAGTCTTACGAGCCTAGCATGTTAATAAAAAATACATACAATGTCAATGTCAAATTTTACCTTAAATGCTAGCATTTAATATGCAAAAATAGCATAAAATCTATATTACTCTGAACATAATACCTTCATATATTTTCGCTATAAATAGACTAAAAAAAAATTACCATATCTTAAAATGCAAAGGAAAAAGTTTTATGGTTTTTTTAATACTTACATGTTAAAATACTCTTATGTGGTAATAAATCTTCCAAATAGATATATTCCACTATTTTTTTCGTAAGGAGATATATATGAAAAAATACTTTTTTAGGCTACCTATAGTAGCAGTTTTGGTTTTCTCACTTTTTTCGTCTTGTAAACAAGGGACAAATAACAATAACCAAACAAAAACTGAAATCACTGTAACAATAACAAAAGATGAGCATGTAGAAATTGCCCCTGAAAGTTTTAAGCTAGAACAAGGAGCTGTTTTAGGACTTTCTGACCTTAAAGCAAAAATGCCCACCCTGAAATTTGCTCATGGGTTTGAGCTTTCAAAAATACACTTAAACAATAAAGATGGAAAAGAAATAACTGAAACAAAAAGGCACACATTCAACGAAAATACTACCATCTTCATAACTTCTAAAAACAAACCAAATTCAAACATCGCAAAACTTACAGAACTAAAGATTGATGGCATAGATAAAACAATCACTGATAATATTGATGCAGGAAAAACATCTAATAAAAAGGTGATGGTTGAATACAAGGTAGAACCTTCAGATGCAGAAGTCTCTTGCACACCAAATCTTGAAAGTGGTTATTGGAACTTAGGCAATGAATTAGGCACAAAGCACTTGAATATAATAGTTAAAAAAGGAGACGAGGAAAGCCGTTATTTTATAGCAATAGAACTCATAAAAGAAGGCACCCCAGTAATCAAAAAAATCACTGTTGAGAATCAAGAAAAAACGGGTAATGACATAACTTCATCAATGACATTCAATGAAACTGACAAAGGAAGAGTGTTAGTCAAAGTTGAGCTTTCGAATCCTAGTGCAAAAGTAGCATGGAATGATGGGGAATTAAAGGAAGAAAAAGAATATAATTGGATTCTAAAACAAGGAAAAAACAGCCTAAAAATTGTTGTAGGAAACACAACAACAGAAAGCACAACCTACTCCATAAATATTTCTAGCATAGTCATTCCTATTCCTCTAGTTTACACATTAAATGGGACAAGTATGTCACAAATGAAAGCCTTTAAAGCTGCTGTTGAAAATGGAGAAAACCCAGTATTCGATGCAAAATCTAATTTCTTGAATGTAACATTAAAAATTGTAGGAGAAGTTGATAAAGTTGAGATCAATAAAGAACAAGTTGAATGGAAAAAAGAAAGTGGTTATTACATCGTCAACAAATCTATAAATATAGGGAACGAAACAAAACAAATAGATATAACCATCACACCAACATTCGAAGAAGCAAGATTTAGTGCTACCAATATATTAAAATTCCAAGCAAAAGGCAATGGAACTAAAGAAACCATAAAACCAGTCTTAAGCATAAGTAGCAATGCTAATCTACCAAAAGAATTTTTAGATAACTTAACAACTTCTACTCCTCCATTATATAAAGTCTTTAAGAGCCCTGCAAAAATAAAAATACAAATAAGTGAATATGAACATCTATTTTTATGTAAGCAAATTAAAATAAACGATGAAGTTTTAAGCTTAAAAAAAGACTTACTCACCTACAGTGGTGAAAAAGATATTCTAGTTACCCCTGATACACCAGAATTAATAAAAATCGATTTTGTTGCTAAAAATACAGAACTCTCAGAAACATTAAAATGGCAATTTAACTTACAAGGTGGTGGAGTAAAACCAGTTCCTCCAGGACTTAAGCTCTATTGGATCAACGACAATGGGAGCACTGAAGAACCATTACCCAAATACCTTTTAGAACATCTTCAAGATGAAACTAATCCCAAGTACACTTTTGATGGCAAAAAAGCAAAAGTAATTGTAGGTTCTGGAACAAAAGACTTAATTGCAAAAATTGAGTTTAAAATGGATGGAACATCTCTTTATTCAATGGCTCCAAAAGACAAGGGTTATCAACATCTTGCAGAATACACTTTTGATATCTCTGACGTAAATGAACATAACATAGAAATTGTATTCACTCCTACAGACAAAGAAACGTATAGAGATAGCATTTTCAAATTTAAGTTACAAGCTTCAGGACGTAATCCTATTCTACCTAAAGGAAAGATGGGAGTATTTAGTATAAGAGGAACATTGAAAGCTCAACTACCTAACTCTCTCACAGAACATTTAACAGATGGAACAGAACCAGAACATATAGTTGCTGGAAAACATGGAGAAATTGAAGTTGGAACTTATGATGAAACAGTAGCAAGTTTAATAGAAAAAGTGAAATTCACAGTAGATTCTCAAAATTCATCAGAAATAATAATGCATGAAGTTGACGGTATTGTAAAATCACACATTGCTCAATATTATTATATACTACCAGATATAAACCAAAATCATCTAATAAAAATAGAATTTATTCCAAAAGCAACAACTGAGTATCTTCCTTTGGTCTACACGTTCCGTCTAAAAAGTGATAAAACTCTTGATGAAATGCCATTAGTTTGTGGATATAATGGAGAGCCAAAAGATAATGGAAGCACAGAAACACTCGAAACTGAAGCTGTAACCATATTAGTGCAAGCAAGGCGAGACATCTTAAAAGATGTAACAATTGGAGAAAAGGGCAAAAATGAAAAAAAGTGCAATATTATTCAATTTGGTAGTGGCGATATAAGTTTTTGGAATGTAGAAAAAACTGTGGCATTAATAGGAAGTGATGGTCTTGCAAATGAAAAAACTATCATAATTAAAGCTACTCCAAAAGATGCTGATGCATTTGCCCCTTTCACTTGTGAATATAAACTTAAAGGAAAAAAAGTTAGTGAAGACAATGCTAAATTTGAAAGAAATCAAAATGGAGCTATAGTTTCAAGCTATGTGAAGTATAAAACAGGTCTTGAATCAGACACTATAAACGACTATGGAGCTGAGAGCTTAACTCTTCAAGCCCACACAATAAGTCCAAGAGCAACAGTTAAATATCAATTTGTGGATATGAGAGGAATTGCTTTGCCTGGTGCTGAAGAAAAAGACATGGTTAAAGACTCTGAAGGTCTTCCAGTTCATACTGCAGAAAATATTACACTTTTTGAGGACAAGCCTACTAGAATTAAAGCTTATGTTATTGCAGAAAATGGAAATCTTGATAAAACTTATGGCATGTGGTTTAGAACATACAATCCAATTGCCCTAAGATGGGATTATAGCAAAAAACAAAAAGGTGCTGATTTTGAGAATGAAGCTTATGATGTTGTAGAGATTGAAAGATTTCAAATAGAAAATGACAAAATATATCTAGCATTTGCTCCATGGAAAAAAGAAGCTGGTTACCAAGTAGTGAGTTCAAGTCTACCTACCTATCAAGGTGCTTTTGATGAAACACTTGATATTTTCAACAAAAATAGGCAATGGTATAAAACTACAGTTAATGTTGCAGATTTAACAAAGACAAGTAACCCAGTGCAAGAACTTGAAGTAGTCTTGCCTTTGCAAAAGAAAGTAGGAACTAGTTTTGTCGATTGCTTTACATACAAAGTAAAAATTAAACTAAAGTAAATGCTATTTCAAAATGTTTAAGATGATTAGCTAAACATTGTTCATATTTTAAGATTTGCAAGAGATGGTTATATGCCAACTCTTGCAAGTTCATCTATAAGCAAATATTTCATAACTTTGCTAAGATTTTTAAATCTTCCCTGACAATATTTCCCAACGTCCATTTTTATTTGAACCTATACGTTGCACCATATTCTCTTTTTTAAGTTTTGTAATACATCTCTTTATGGTAGCTTCAGATTTACCTATTTTTTTTGCAAGATCAGCATATGTAGCAGTAGGTATCTGCCTAATAGCCCCCATTAACTCATTTGTTAGGTCATTTATCGGGTCATTTATCGGGTCATTTATTGGGTCATTTATTGGGTCATTTATTGGGTCATTTATTGGGTCATTTATTGGGTCAT
>CAUUAF010000139.1:0-4157 GCA_963543085.1 uncultured Treponema sp.
TCGAGCGATTTACATATGCAAGATCGAACGGTTTGGAGAGCACAGCTTTTTAAGCTTACACATCTTAGATTGTTAATTTTCAGTACCTCAAATAGAATACGTTGCAATCGAAAGTGCAATAATAATCCAGATAAGCTTCCATAATGCTAAAAGTCATGACCTTTTCAATTTTCTTTATTTACTATACAATCTCCCCCTTATGCAATTAAAAAAATATTTTGGACCAGCTAATTTTTATAGGTATGCTCTTTCTCTATCAATTCCAATAATAATACAAATGTTTATTCAAAACTTTGTATCTCTTATTGACAATTTCATGGTAGCCAATCTTGGAAACATAAAACTTTCAGCAGTAAACACATCAAATCAAATGACATTCCTCTTTTTTGTTTCCATCACCACTATTGCAATAGGTGGTGGCATTTTTATGGCTCAATGCAATGGCTCAAAAGACAAGTATGGAATGCAACAAAGCTATAAATTCAAAGTTATTGTTATGGCTATTGTTGCCATCCTAATGTTTTTTATTTCTTATTTTTTCCCTGATTTTGTCTTAAAAATGCTTCTACAAGATAATAATGACGTAGATGCCATAATAAAGGAAGGAAAAGTTTATTTAAAACTAATTGCAATAACATTTATCCCTATAACTCTTTCTTCTTCAATTTCTTCATCATTTAGAGATATAGGAAAAGTGAAAGTCCCAATGTATATTGCTATAACCAGCACTTTAGTTAATACTTTTTTTAATTATTGTCTAATATATGGAAACTTTTATTTTCCACGTCTCGAAGTCGTAGGGGCAGCTTACGCTACAATAATCGCTCGTCTTTTTGAATTGATAGCTTATTACGTATATCTTAGAAAAGTTAAACCAGATTTTTATACAAAGCTTACTCAGGTTTTAAGCATTGATTGGAAGATATTTATCAAAATCTTTAAGTGTGCAATATTTGTTTTTATTGCTGACATGTCTTGGGCAATTAGTGAAACAATTGCCGTGGGTGTATATAATGGTAGAGGTGGTTCTGAAGTTGTTGCTGGAATGGCAGCTGGCTGGACTATTGCAAACCTCTTCTTCTTAATTTTTCCCACAGTTTCTTCTTGTGTTAGTGTGATTGTAGGAACTACGCTTGGGCGTAATGAATTAGATTTGGCAAGAGATCAAGCTAGGTGGCTTCGTGTTGGAGGCTTTATACTAGGTACGTTTGTAGCTTTCTTAGAACTTGCTTCCATTCCACTAATTCCACTTATATATGGAGAACTTTCTATTCCAGCACAAGAAATTATCAAAAAGCTATTGATGATAGTCTCTATATATATGCCTCTATGGACATATCAAAATGCTCAATATGCAACAGCGAGAGCAGGTGGAGACACTGTTATGAGCGTTTGGATTGATTGCAGTGTTAACTTACTTTTATTCACTCCAGGAATGATCCTTTTAGGATTATTCACAAGCTTTGATGCTCCTTCAATGTATGGACTTGTCAAAATTACAAGTTTGGTTAAGGCAATTCTTGCGGGTTGGATTTTGAGAAAAGAACGCTGGCTTAGAAAGATAGTAGGATAAAATAATGCCTAGACTTTAGGACTAGGCATTGACCTTATCTGTTTTTTA
Organism: uncultured Treponema sp.; assembly: GCA_963543085.1. Lineage (GTDB taxonomy): Bacteria > Spirochaetota > Spirochaetia > Treponematales > Treponemataceae > Treponema_B. Next base: position 1,622 of record CAUUAF010000139.1, read on the forward strand.
ATTCCTCGTCATAACCTATGTTATATAAGAAGTACATTGCAATAATAAGAGCAAATAAAAGGAATACTAAGGCAATTGTATTTGAAAAGATAAATCCTGTATTAACCACCAAAGTCATAAAGAGCTTAAAAACATACCTCAATATTTCTAGCAATATATAAGTTGGATATGGAAAAATAAGACAGGCAATTACTAATAACATTGTGCATCTAGTTAAGTTTCTTGGACATAGGTTAAATGCAACGATAGCCCCATAAACAGTGAAAATCATAAATAAGAAAAAATCAGCAAAACGCATAGATAGCTCTGTTTGATATATATAACTATCAAAACCATAACAATTTGCCACAGGAATAAACCTATATAAATCTACAATTGTCATAGCACGAGTACCTCTTTGTGCTAAAAGAATCAAATTAAAGTCTTCCAATTTCATCTCCAAATCAATAGGTGGAACAAATGCTTCATTGGATTGAACCTTTTTTGAAATTGCAGAAACCAACATGTACAACCTGCTTTCGCCATTCACTTTTTTTTCAATAATTTTTGCATAAGGAAACTTTGTTTGAGAAACAAAAGAACCATCAGCCTTGTATGTTGAGTAAAGCACATTAGAAAGATGAATATCAAAATGCTCCTTCATCGAATGAAAATAAAAACCACCAATGCTAAAATGTGCATTCTTATTTTTTAATGTAAATTGGATAGGATAGCTAGAATTAAAGCTTTTAATATTATCCATATCTTCTATAAAAAAAGCTTGTTCTGATAATTCATGTTTTGCAACTGCAAGATATTTTTCCACATCTGGATCATACTTATTTTCATTGTTTAATAAATCGTTATGTAACTTCAAAAAAGAATAATAAGCCTTTGAATAATCTTCTTGAATTAGAGCATCGTAAGCACTTTTTTTTGCTTCAAATTCCTTTTGTGTTTTAAGCATTTCTTCATTAGAAAATCCAGAATCAAGCTTTTCAACACAAAGCTTCTGCAAGGCTAAAGCTTCCTCTTTCAAATCTTCATCATCTTTTGCAATTTGCAAAACCAGATTTAAATAATAATTGGCTGTATAAAAATCAAGCATCTTAATTCGTTTGTTAGCCATACTTAGTATTTCTTTTGCGTCAAGACTTTCAGGAATCGTTATAAAATGAGAAACAGCAACATCTTGAATTTCAGTAAATCGCTTAGCATTATTGGTTGTTAAACCAGCAATACGTTCTTTTAAAAAAAGAGCTTGTTGATTATCCTCCCATATCAACAAAGCCATGTTTATATACTGTTCTGCTGTCTCATAATCTTCTTTTTCCATTGCAAAAGAAGCATTGTTGATGTTTTCATAGTATCTTTGACTCAATAGCTCTGCAGTTTTTTTTGTATCAATCAACATAGGACGTACAATCTCTGACATAGTTATGTTTATAAAAGAAGCTATGATACACATAAAAAATAATTTAGTAATAAGATCGATTACAACACCCGAGTGACGTCTTAACTGAAAAACAGAACGCCTAGATGAAGAAACACTGAAAAGAATCAATATAGCTGAAATTTCCAATGCAGGTAGATACTTTATAAATGCTATAAATGCCACTGCAAATTTATGAGAGAGCTTAAATTGTGGTAACAAAAGAACTTCTTCACTATAATAGGCCACAGTATAAAAGACCATATATAAAACAATCCAAGATACAAAATATATTGTAGTAGCAAATACTCGTTTTAATATTTTACTCATATCAAAATACCTTTAGCCTTGAAACTGCACCATAAACATACAAAATACAAGCATAACCTATGTTAACTATATTGGTTGGCATCCCTTTTAGTTCATTACTCATAAATCCAAAAATAACTACTTCATTCTCATGAATATTCATAATTCCATAAAGATATGTAAAAATTCTACATAAAAGTAATATCACAACAAAATTAAACATTTTCCATTTTGCATCAATAGTGAGTAAACTCAAAGAAAATAAGAAGAAAATATATGTCAACATTGCAAATATATAGCGTGGATAGCTTTCAAAATAAACTTGTCTGGCTTCATCTAACATTGCTTGGATTTCTCTAAAAAAAATCTTCACTCCATATGACAACTCTATAAATAAATTAAAAGAAGCACTTTTTGCCTGACTTATTGCTTGCCCATAACCTGTAATATTCAAAGTTTGAGCATAAAACAAGGGTTGCAAAACAAAAACAATCAACAAAAATGGAACGATTAAAGTAAGAATTGGTAAATATGAACTGTTATTCTTAGCCATTAAAAAAACCAGAATTTCTATAAAAGCCAACGAATAAATAAGTGGAAACGATACAAAGACAACTTTGATGCATTCCGCAAATAAAAGAATAAAACCTTGAAATTCAAAACATGTCAATCTATGAATAGCCGTTACCAGGACAAATATTAAGCACCACTTCAATATTTGTAGCAAAAACCAAAAAGGAGATTTAAGATAAAGTTTCATACACTTAAAATACTATCATAATATAATAATTATAACAAGAATTTACTTTTTACATT
>CAUUAF010000140.1:0-4120 GCA_963543085.1 uncultured Treponema sp.
AGTGAAAACAAGCCAAATCGCCAAGTGAAAACAAGCCAAATCGCCAAGTGAAAACAAGCCAAATCGCCAAGTGAAAACAAGCCAAATCGCCAAGTGAAAACAAGCCAAATCGCCAAGTGAAAACAAGCCAAATCGCCAAGTGAAAACGAGCCAAATCGCCAAATATAATGTAAGATATGATTATGAACTCATATAAACCTAGAATGACAGATGCTCTCATTGAAAAGAAACTAAGAGGAAAAGGGGCTATCCTAATAGAAGGACCTAAATGGTGTGGAAAAACAACAAGTGCTAAACATATAGCAAAGAGTGTTTTATATATGTCTAAATCAGAAGATGTTAAATCTAATTTAATGTTGGTAGATACTAATCCTTCAAAGCTTCTTGAAGGAGAAACACCTAGATTGATAGATGAATGGCAAATAGCTCCAAAACTTTGGGATGCAGTTCGATTCGAAGTTGATAGTAGAGAAAAATACGGACAGTTTATTCTTACAGGTTCTGCTGTTCCTCCAAAAACTGATGAAATATTTCATTCAGGAACAGGTCGCTTTGCTTGGATTAGAATGCGTCCTATGAGTTTGTATGAATCTGAAGAATCTTCTGGTGAAGTAAGCCTTAAAGAAATGTTTAGGCAACCAGAAAATATACAAGGAGAAAATAAACTTGATGATATTGATAAACTTGCATTCCTAATTTGTAGAGGAGGTTGGCCAGGAACTATCGACATGGATGAAGAAATTGCTCTAGAACAAGCTTTTGATTATTTTGATGCAATTGTAAATTCTGATATTTCAAGAGTTGATGATATAAAAAGAGATCCTGAGCGTGCAAAAAGACTAATGAAATCATATTCACGTCATCAAGGAACACAATCAACTTATACAACTCTTAGAGATGATATCTCTGCTAATGACGCTGATTCGATTACAGAAGACACGGTTTATGCTTATACAAATGCACTAAGAAAAATCTTTGTAATTGAAGACATGCCAGCATGGAATCCAAATTTAAGATCAAAAACAGCAATTAGAACATCTGACACTAGATATTTTGTTGATTCATCAATTGCAACTGCAAGCTTAGGTTTAGGACCTCACGATTTAGTGAAAGATTTGAATACTATGGGCTTATTATTTGAGACAATGTGTGTGCGTGATCTTAGAGTTTATGCTGAAAGCATTGATGGTAAAATATATCATTATAGAGACAAAACAGGACTTGAATGTGACGCTGTAGTTCATTTACGCAATGGTTCTTTTGGGCTTGTAGAAATTAAAATTGGAGGAGACATGCTAATAGAAGAAGCTGCAAAAAACCTCAAAGCATTGAGTGCAAAAATTGATACAGAACGCATGAAAGCTCCTTCATTTTTAATGGTATTAGTTGGGATGGGGAAATACGCCTACATAAGAAAGGACGGAGTTTGTGTAGTACCAATCAGTTGCTTAAAGAATTAAAAATGCCCATATGACTAATAATATCACTATAAACACTTAACGAAAGAAGCTGATATATATTTGTAATAAAACAATTAATATTGTTTCTAATTATTGGCTTTAGGTTTGCTTTTCCCAATCAAGCACATCCACTCAGCTTCTGCAGCAATTGCTTCTTTTATGTATATTATACCAGATTGCCTAATCATATTTTCTGAAACTCTTAAATTTTTAATCTCTATTTTTACTGTTGTATTTGGATACACCTGCATTCTAAATTTTGCTTTTACTATTGAAGCTAGAAAAAAAGGGTTATCTTTTGGAATGCTCCCTCTTTGAAGCAATGCCATACCTCCAGCCTGTGCCATTGTTTCCACTAAAATTACACCAGGCACTATTGGAAAATCAGGAAAATGCCCCTTAAAGAAGAATTCATCTTCCTTAAAAGTATAAAGACTCGAACTACCTTCCTCACCATTATAGAGAAGTTTATCAACAAACAAAAAAGGTTTTCTATGTGGCAAAAGAGCTTCAATGTTCACATTTTCCATAAAATATTATCTCCTTGAAAAAAGCACCAATTTACCTCTTTATTCAAAACCAGAAACTAACTAAATCTCTTATCCAATAAAAAACAAAACATCCGTAACCATTGCAAAAACAAAAATCACAGCTATAAAAGCAAAACCTATAAATTGCACACGGTATATTACTTTAGGTGAGATCTCATGCCTCATAATCGCTTCAATAAATGATAATAGTATTAAGCCCCCATCAAGAACAGGAATTGGAAGTAGATTCATAATAAAAAGAGAAATTGATATTATAGCGATGAATGACAAAAGATTTGCCCAACCTTCTGCAATGCTATTTCTAAAACCTTCCTGAGCAGCATCTCCTATCATGTGCGTAATACGTAAAGGACCTGAAACAGCTTGCTTTAAGTCTATTCCCTTAAAAAGTAATGCAAAGCTCTTGAATGTGAGTAAGATTGTTTCATGCGTCCTAATAAATCCTTGTGCTATGCTAGCAAAAAAACCAGTGCCTTTTACTACTACCTTTTGAGTTTGAAACGAAAGACCTAAATCAACTCCACCCTTTTCAAGACGAATAATATAAATCTCTTTTTCAAACATCTTTCCTTCACGATCAATTCCAAGAGTAGCTTTTTCTACTTGACTCTCGTAAAGAACATCTAGTTCCCTTTGCAATTCTATAGTATTACTCACGTTCTTCCCGTCAATGCTTCTAATTATATCCCCTTTTTTTAAACCTGCAGTATGGGCAACTCCACTAGGAGAAACATCTTCAATTTCTAATTTAACAAAAGGATAAATACCTATAATTCCAGAACCAGTCTTCGGATTCAATTTTGGTGTCATCTCTTTTTCAAAAATAGTCCCATCTCTTTCAATTTTAAACACCATCTTCTTATCTGCAGCAGGCATAACTTCAAGCATTATTTCACGAAAGTTGTTTGTTGCTTTTCCATTAATTTCTATAATCTTATCTCCAACCTCCAAACCAGCTTCCTTTGCACTCGTTATAGCAACAGGATCATAGTGGTGTATTGGTGCTATAACATTCGAATATGTATAATAAAAAGCCCCCATTGCACTAATTATTGCAAAGCACACAATAGCTGAAATATAATTTGCAAAAGGCCCTGCAAAAGCTATCAATATCCTTTTAAAAGGAGAAGCACTATACAAACCTCCTTCTTCTTTTGGAATATTGGGTAAGTTCTCTTCCAAAGCTTTAACAAAAGCCTTCTCTCCCCTCATTCCACAGTAACCACCCATAGGTATGGCTGAGAGCCTATATTCAGTTCCTTTTATTTTCTTTCTTAGAAGGACAGGCCCCCAACCAATCGAAAAACTTTCAACAGCAACACCACAAAGTTTTGCCATTAAAAAATGCCCTAGTTCATGAATGAAAACCATTACACTCAAAACTATCAAACCTATTAGTATTTTAATCATTTTTTATCCTTTTAGTCCAAAAGAGAATCAACAGACCGCTTTCCTTTATTATGTGACATAATCAGCATACAAATAAACAAAATAGAAATGACTATTATAGGAATTCCTACATAAATTATAGGCGAATATTTGAAAGTCCAAAATGCAAAAGAAAAGCAAGAAACAAAAGAAAAGAAAAGAGCAAGTATATAGCTTGTTGCAAAAAGGTATATTAATGGTAAAAAGGAAAAGATAGCGATCAAAAAATCAAAAAAAAGGATTGAAACTAAGTAAGATAAAAGAAAAATAAAATAGACTATATTTGTAGGAATAGCAATAAATTCATAAACAGCATAAAACAAAAATACCGACCATATCCCAGCTAGTGCAATTGCTACAGTTTTTATTTCAAATGATCTAAAATTGAAAAGATAGTATACAAGAAACCCAAAAACACTTGATAATAAAAAATAAAAAAAGAAGAAAGAAAATGAATATAGGAAGAAATTTGATGATGTATAAAAGCTCATCTTAAACATTAAACAAAGAGGAAAAACACACAATCCCGAAACAATTCCTGATATATAGCTTGCTATAGAAAAATCTTTTTTATGAACTGCCAACGTATATAACATAGCAATAAGCGGAAATAACAAAGCAATTAACACACTCATAACGGCGTAAAATGGTAATGGTAAAAATTAAAAAAATCAAGTCAAT
>CAUUAF010000141.1:0-4015 GCA_963543085.1 uncultured Treponema sp.
TCAGTCAAAGAATTACCTTCTATTGCAAGCGAACCACGAATTGTTTTCATCCTATCTATTTTTCTAAGCTTTATTCCATCTGCTTGCTCAAGCCTTATAGCATAACGCTCAAGTTTTGCTGAGATTTCTGAAATAAAATTTATTGCTTGTGCAGTTATTGTGAATTGTGGCTGATATGACATTAGGCTTCCTCTTTTTGATTAATTAGTATTTTCCTAATTTCAAAATTCCATTACCATTAAAAGAGTTGAAGAACAAAGATATTGTATCAATAATTTTATTTTCATTCTATTACACTTACAATGTAATTTTTTTATTTTTTTGCACTTTTTGTATACGGAGTAAATATGTATATCAAAATTAATAAATATAGCATACGTTCGGTCTATATAATAAAAACGTGTACCAAATTTAATAAAAATGCTACACGTTAAAGAATTTTAAAGTACCAGAGATACCTCGAAAAAACTTGTTAGATTTTTTCAAGGTACCAGTGCTTCACTCATCAAGCATTTTTCATTTGATTATTTTTTAATTTTGATGTTCACTTTATAAGTGAAACGAAGAACATCATCTTTTTTCACTTTGCAAATTACTTCCATATGGTCAATAGTTGCGTCGTCTTTTATCAATTCTGTAACATCAATGCTAGATTTATAATATTGAAGACCATCACTCTTGGCAAACTTAAATAAAGAGTCTTGTCCAGCAGGCAATGCATTATTATCCACAGTATAGTGGTAGGTCTCTTCATCATACATACCAAAAAGTATATATATCTTATTATTTGATTGAATTTGTGTTTTCTCAATCAATATTTCATCATAAGCAAAACTAGTATAATCGGCAACCTTTTCCTTATCTTGATATCCCCAAGCTAGCTTTATTGGGTTATAGTCATATGTCCAAACTCCATTTACATTATCTTCTGTAAAATTGTCCTCTGCAATAACCCACACTTTTAGTCTTGTAGGCTTATTTGGATATAGAGTGAGCTTTTCTGACGTATGAGTGTCTTCACTTTTATTATAAGTTAAGCTCTTTTTAGTTCCAGAAATGGAATTATTTTCAATATCTAAAAATTCCAATTTCACTTGAGCTCTAGGACTTTTGGTTCTCGCAACAATTACAAGTTTTTCTGCTCCATAGTCATCCGCATAATACCCAGTTTTGCCATCTTTCCAGTCAATTAAACTCACAATATCAGGTTCATTTTTGTGGTTTTTTGCAAATTCCGCATTTTTTCTTGCAATCTTTGTTCCCTTTAATTTGTATGTACATGTTGCATTGCCATATTTGTTAGTGTTTTTTGGCTTCACTTCTATAACAATCTCTTTTTCTCTATCAAGTGGCAAACTTACTACTTTTCTTGCTTCATAATACGGATTACCACTATTATCTATAAGTTTTTTTACAGGACACCACCTCAAATCTCCCTTAATGCCTATTTTCACATCCCCCATGTCATCATTTAGTGCTTGTACAGCAAGGGTTACAACCTCTGCATCCAGTGTGGCAGTATAACCTGAAGACCTACCTTTATTATTCAGCATAAAATTAAGTTGTGGAGGCAATTTATTTCCCGATGGTTTTAATGTAAAAGAATACACTAATGGAGAATAAGTTGCTTCATCTTTCGGATAAACCACAACTTTTGCAACTCTTGCTGTGTTATCGCTAAACACAAAATCATAGCTCGCAGAGAAAAATCCACCCTGTGCTGTTAGTGTTTTAGTCTCTTTCACCACATCGTCCAATACGAATTCAATATTCTTTATGGCACTTTGTTTAGTAGCTTCAACAGTTAATTTTGCCTTCACAGTGCCACCGTCAAATACGAACTCTGGATTACTTCCATCAGTTAGGTGTTCTTTAAAACCTGTTTCAAAAGGAGTAAAGCTAGAACCTTTTTCATTAAGAGTGAGTGAAAAGATATTACTTTCTGGTAGCGGTGGCTTACTCCCCCCTCTTTCCAATTTAAAATTCCATGTAAGGCTTTCACTTATTTCTGCAACACCTTCAAAAGTAACGGAGACAGTTTTGGGTGTAGACTCTTCAACAGCAATTATTTTTTCAAACTTATATTTAGGCTCCACATAACTGGGTTCATATTCAAGTGTTTGTTTTTCGCCTCCTACACTTACTTCTTTACACAAGAAATCAAAAACATATTCAGGTAAGCTAATAACAATTTTTGCATTCTCACCTAAAATGTTATATGTCGGCACGTCTGCTGTTCCAAGCTTATCAGTGAAAGTTTTAGGCAAGGTCACGTTTCCATTAATTTCTTCAAACTTTGGGGCAATCTCTTCTTTAGATGAATTGCCTGTAACCTTAAACTTCATTTCTTTTACAAAAAAAGCACCTTCATCTTTTGGATTTAGACGGACATTAATTTGAGTCTCAGTTGTTCCTATATTAAGCGAATGCTTACAAATATATAATGTTTCACCATGATCTTGTTTAGTTGTAATTGCTTCTTCGTTTATGGTAGTTCCATTTATTTCAACATTTTTTAATTCAGCTTTCGAAATAAGTTTTAAATTGAGATATTTACCCTTAACATTAGTAGAAGGATTTGTATCGTTAATAATACCTGAAGTAAAAGTATATCCTAAATCCATCTCATCTTTACCATTTATGACATAACTTACATTCATAGCTTCTTTTTCTTTGTGTATCAGTCGAAAGCTCCACGTTGTTGTATGGTATGCTTGCGTATCTTCTGGGATCATCTCAACTTGAACCTCTTTACCCTGAGTTCCTGCAACTTTGACCCCTTGAACACTCGCTTCTGCCTTCCATATTTTCATGCCTTCTTCCGTTTCTTCCTGCACAGTGCCATTTTGACCATCAATAGTGATTGAGCTTAATTTATCTGTCGCCTTAACAAGAACAAGACTAGGCTCTGCTCCTTCAAATATTGGTTTTGAACCATCACAAAGATCTACATACATTCTTGGTACATCAATAGCACCATTAAGCACATCTTTTCCACTTATAAAAAGACTATATGCTGGAAAATCAACGGTTTCATTTTCTCTTTGTATATTGAAATTCAATTCTTCCTTTGCGAGGTTTGAAGATGTTGGTTTTCCGTCTGCACCTATTGGGTTCGTTTCTATTTCTATTTTAACCTGAGTAATCTCTCCCTTATTTCCAAGTTTGATTTTTGCAATTGAAGAAGAAGAATATTGAATGTCATGGTATATCTTTAATTCTTCTCCATTAACCTTAAAAGATGTCCAAGTAGCATCAGTAATATAAGTTGATGCGAGTATTTCTGCATAAGGCCCTGCAATTGCAATTGTAGGATTTTTGTGGTCTAAGATGCTAAGCAACTGTTCTCTCTGAGCCATTGAATGTCTTCCATTCAGTCTGCCTCCATAAATGCCAATGTCTTGAATTATCTTCTTGACAGAAACAGTATATTCAACCTGTTCATCTCCATCTTTTAGAATGATTTTTAGAGTCTTACTCAATTCTTCTGGTTTTCCCGTAAAGCTTGGAAAGAGTAATTTGCCATCTGTTAGTGGTTCAACAAAATCTACTGTTGCATTTTTTGAATTCGTTTCTACCTTTATTGGCACTTCTAACATACCAGTAGGTACTGCAAATTCCATAATTTGTGCAATTGCAGAGCCTTCTTTTATCGTATCTGCAACCATAATTTTTGTTATTGCAAGAGTCTTTTGCGAAGGAGTATCCTCCTTTCCTTCAATGTCTTTATTTCGGTTATCATGGTTGCAAGCAAAAAACAAAATCATACCCATAAAAGCAAAAAATGCTATATGTTTCCATTTAGAAAGTCTCATAAACACACTCCTAAAAAATATATAAGCAACAGTCAAAAAAACAACCAATCATTTTTTAGACTCTAGCTTGAATCAACTCATGCCCGACAAAACAACTTATCCCATCACTTTGGATAACCGAATGTCTTTGCAAATAGCTCTACCCTTCTACATTAAAGAAGTTGCAACTATTTTTGTAAAGTATTTCTGCTAATTCTTCT
>CAUUAF010000142.1:0-4008 GCA_963543085.1 uncultured Treponema sp.
ACCTAGACGCAATGAGAGAGATAAACACATTTGATTGGAAAGATATAAAAAAAGGTTTTGGTTCTATTTTTGAAACAGGCGGTTTTGATTGTGTAATTGGGAATCCGCCTTATGTGAGTGCTGGGAATCAAGTGGCAAATGCTAAGTTAAACAAACAAAGAGAATATTTAAAGATTTGTGGTAAATACCAAACATTGCATAAGATGTGGGACTTATACATTCCATTTATTGAAAAGGGATTATCAATCTTAAAAAACGGAGGTGTCTATTCTTCAATTATTCCATATCCTTTTATAAATCAAAGTTATGCTTCTGCAATGCGTAATTTCATATTGCAAAACTATAATTTGCTAGAATTGGTAGACTTAAAAGGAACAAAGGTTTTTGAGAATGCAACAGTAACCAATTGCATACCTATTATAAGGAAGGAAACAAGCGAAGTGGACTCTTCTTTAATTGATATTTCTCATATTGATGAAGAAATGGAAATACATATAAGCTTTGAAAAACCTATAAGTGAACTTGTTATCGATGAAAAACGGGGAGTTTGGAATTTAGAGAGAGAAAATAAAGATTCAACACGACACAAAGATTTGCATGTCTTAGGAGATTTTTGTTATATAGCAGAAGGATTGCATGGTAATGCAAATGAAAAGAAGGCTAGAGGTCAATTTAAAAAAGAAGATTTAATAAGTGAAATTCAAGATGGGATTCATCCTCGTAAATACATAGAGGGGAAAGATATTAGTCGATATTCCATAGATAGGGTTAGATTTTTTGAGTATGGAACTAAAAGAAGTCCTGCAATGTTACGCTGTCCAACATTTGAAGAATTTTATTATCCTGAAAAGATATTTATTAACACTTTGGGAGATATGACTGCAAGCTTGGATATCTCAAATCAATTCTTGCATAATCACAAACTTTTAGGAGTAGTATTGTGGAAAGATTTAAAAGAAATAAAAAATAGAAGTATAGAAGTTTGTGTTAAAAGATTTTCAAAGCATACAAGAGAAGAGATGGAAGAACTATCAGAAAAGGTAAATTTATATTATCTCCTTGCAATATTGAACTCAAATTATGCTTCACATCTTCTTTTTATCCAACGGGGTGAAGATTTTAACATATATGCTGGATACATACGTAATATCCCAATTCCAATAGCTCATGTTGCCGAAATGGAAGCCCTATCAAACTACGCTAAACAAGAGTTAAATCTTCATCAAAAACTAAAAGAGGCTCACACGCCTCAAGATAAATCACTTATAGAAAACGCAATAAAAGCCCTCGATGTTCAAATCGATGAGCTAGTATACAAAATCTATGGATTAACTGAAAAAGAGATAGCAAAATTATAGCCTTTGGCTACATTTTACTTCTTGAGTAATTTCGTAAATTAAGTGAAAAATATCTCATGAATCTTGAGAAAAAATAAAAATAATCTCAATCCTATTGTTTACCTAATTTTTTCCGATAATCTTCGATGAGTACTGTTTTAAGTACTTCGATGTTATGAGAAAGATAATTTTTAATCTGTATTTTATAGTTTTAGTATTTGTGACGCAGTTTGTTTATGCTCAAGTTGTAGCAACGGTGTGCATAGAAAATAAACATACTGAAAAGTCACCTTGTGATGCAACCTTGTATGTTGAAAATAAACTTATGGATGTTTTTTTTGATGAAGGTTTCATAGTTACAAATCTTGAATGTATAAAGGAAGAAATTGGTTTCTATAATTCTTATAAGAAGGAGCAATATACTTTTGAAAGTGATCCTGATTATTTAGTTGTTTTATATTTTTCATACAAAGATATAAAAAAATATGACGAAGCTAGAAGAAAAAATCTTTTGCCATGCAAAAATATTTATTGCAAAGTAATCAAAAGAAGTTCTTCAAAAGTTCTCTACGAAGAAATGTTTGAATTAGAAAAAGTAAATGGTATTGGTATATATAAAAAACTTGATTTTTGTTTAACGGTGTTTAATGAAAAAATAGTTGATGCAATTAGGAGGAGTAAATGAAAAAATATATATTTATTCTTATAAGTTTATGTATTTCAATTTTTAGTGCTTGGAGTGTTTGGGAAGGGAATGGAATAGCTGGAACTGCTACAGATTTTAATGAAGATGGGATGTTTGTTAAAAGTTCCATTTTTCCGAAATATACTTTAGTTGAGATTGTTAATCTTGAAAATGATATTAAGGTACGTGCTATTGTGATAGAAGGAAAGGAAATTCCTGGCATATTGATGAGCTTTTCTCCATCTGTTGCGGAAGCCTTAAAAGTGCAGTATGGGGCTGTAACTCGTATTAGAATTTCTAGCCCATCACTAACTTCTGACGATGTTTCATCATCTCTTTATCTACCAAAAGAAGAAACTACTATTACTGAGCCAGAAAAAAATATTTTAGCAATGAATGAAAAAAAAGATGAAGAGCCTATAAAGGCTGAAGAAAAAGTCAATAATGAAAAAGAAGTTGTTTTGTATGATTTTAATCCTATTGCTAAATCTACTGAAAAAATAGAACGAAAAGATGGTGCTATTTCCTTTGATCCTGCATTCATAGAAGAAGATGTGAAATTGGATATTCACATACCAGAAAAAACTGTTGTTGTCGCAAAAGAAGTTACTCCAGAAAAAAAAGAAGAAATAAAAGAGCCTCTTGTGCTCAAGAAAGAGCCTGTGAGAGAAGTTATAGTACTTCCTAAAACAGAGCATATTGTTGCTAGTGTAGTTCCTCCTAAAACAGTTGAGACACCTATTAAGCCTATATATCTTGAGAATGCGTCTTTGCGTCCACCAAAAGAGGTGCCTTCTATTGTTATGATTGAAACGAAACAAAAAAAAGATGAGCCTGTAAAAGATGTTGTGATGATTGAAAAAAAGAAGACTGAGGAGGCTCGCCTTTTCATCAAAGTTGATGAAGTGAAACCCATTAAGGAAGAAGATAAAGAAAAACCTAAAAATGTCTTACAAAAAGTTGATGAAGTTGAACCAATAAAGGTTTCTAATAATAATGAAGACAAAATAGAAAAGATTGCTCCTGTTGAAGAGGTGAAAGAAGCTAGCAAAAAGCCAGTAGAAACTGAAGTTCCTCAAGTTTATGAAAAAGTAATGGAAGCTACTAAAATTAAAGAGCCTTCAACGGAAGAGAAAAAAGAAGAGATCGCTGATGTTGGCGAGGTAGATGTTCCAAAACATGTTGAAGAAGAAAAAGATGTAATCTTACCTAGTGTTATTGAACTTCCACAGGTAGTTCATGCTCCTGATGAAGAGAAAGAGGAAATCTTTCCTGTTACTATAGTTGATACGCCTCAAAAACCAGAAGAAGAAACTGAACTTAAGCAAGAGGTTGTTCCACTTGTTGATTCTATAATTCCTGTTGAAAGTGTTGTTGAGGAAGAAGTTATTGAAGAGCCCATTAATGAAGAACCTGTAGTTGAAGAAACTAATGATGAAGAAATTGTTGAAGAAGAACCAGCTGTTGAAGAAGCCCCAGAGGAAGAGCCTGTTGTTGAAGAACCTACAGAAGAAGTTATTGAAGAAGAACCTCTGGCGGAAGAAGAAACTTCTACACAAGAACCTATTAAGGCAGAAGAGCCTATTGAGGATGTTGTAGAACAAAAAGAACCAGAAATGGTTGATAATACTCCTGATGAAGTAAACTTGGCAGAAGAAGAGCAAGAAGAACTTGAGCAAGTTGTTAAGATAAAAGAATTGGATGAAATGCCTTTGACTGAGGTTAAGGTGCAAAATATCAAAAAAGATATAGAAGAAGAGCCTAGCAAAGAAATTGTAGCTTTTCAAAAGGAGAAAGATATTAAAGCATTAGATGAGTTTTCTCCATCTGAAAAATCTCAAGAAGAGATAGTTAAAAAAGAAACTGTGCAAGAAGTTCAAGAAGAAAAGGAAGAAACTAAGCCAGTTGAAGAGCCTAAACCAATTGAGGAACCTAAACCAATTGAAGAGCCTAAACCAATTGAAGAGCCTAAACCAATTGAAGAGC
>CAUUAF010000143.1:0-3958 GCA_963543085.1 uncultured Treponema sp.
TTTGGGGTCAGTACATTAGCTAATGTACTACCATAACATTAGCTAATGTACTATTGTAACAGTAGTTAAGGTACATTTTTGAAATGTTCTAATCTTGAAATTGATGTTTTGCAGAGTTTTTATACTAGACACAGATATTAGTATATGGAATGTGTTAAAATTACTAAGTGATTTCATATTTTTGTAATCTTAGCATATTTTTATAAATAGAGGTCAAGAATCTTGTTAAAAAAACTTTATTTTTTTCCCTGTTTTGGAATAATTATGATTTTTCCTTGTTTTTAAAATTAGAAAACATATCGCATGAAGAATATGTGGAAAGATTAATGAGAAAAAATAGCTTTCTCCAATTAGTCTAAAAAATAATCATCTTGAAGATGATAGCTGATATCTATATAATGCCATGAATGTGGCAAGTCCACTACAATAATCGAAAAATGTTTTTTATTATAAGTATGCGATTTAATTTAATACTATTTAAACTTAAAAAGACTCATACAATTGCAATAGGGGGAAGATATGAAGAAGTTTGTTTCCATACGTGTTAAGATGATTTTATGGCTTGTAATTTGTATTGTGTTCTTAAGTGTTGCAATTTGTGCAATAATTGGCTTACAAATGCACCGTTCCACCTTGAGAAGATATAATCGTTTTATTTCACGTGAACTTCTTACGATTGACAAAGTTTTGACAATGTTTGTTGAAAATGGAAAGAATCTTGCAACATCCTTGGCAAAACAAAAATTATTTCAAGAAGTAGCTATGGAGTATTTACCAAATTTTACTAAAGGTGGTTTAAGCGATTTAACGGAAGAAAGTAGGCTAGGTTATCAGGATGTAAATAGCTTATTAAATTCTATCCAAGAGACATATCCTGAAATCGAGGAAGCTTATGTTGGAACGAAATGGGGAACATTTGTAGGTTTAAACAAGTATGACCTTAAAGGATATGACCCTAGAACAAGAGGTTGGTATAAAGACGCAATTGCAAAACCAGATGAGGTTATTCTTACTCAAGCGTATTATTCTCAGACAAAAGAACCAGTTGTCACTTTTGCAAAGGCGATTAAATTAAGAAATGATATTGTAGGTGTTGTAGGTCTTGATGTTTCTCTTGCTAATTTAGACAGCTTTGTGAGTTCAATAAAGATTGGAAAAGGGGGATACTGTATTCTGCTTCAGAATGACGGAACTATTTTAGTTGACCCAAATCATACAAAAAATATTTTTAAGAATATAAAAGATTGTGGTATTCCATCCTACACAGCGATAGGAACGGCTGGTGAAGAACCTTTTGATATTGAGGTGGATGGTATTGCATATCAAGGGCAAGCTTATAATGTTAAGGCATTCAACTCTAAAGTTATAGCACTTGTTGAGCGAAGTGAGTTGCTTGAGATATTCAATAGATTGTTGTTTAGCATGTCAATGATTACTTTGGTACTGTTTATTTTGAGTTTTATATTTAGCTTCATTTTGTCTAAGCTGTTAAAGGGTTATTTTGGAAGAATGGAGAGTGTGTTCAGACGTATTGCGAAGGGAGATACTACTGCTAGAATTAACTATAAAACTAATGATGAGATAGGTTTATTGATGGGTTATTTTGACGAATCTATAGAGCATATGAGCATTATTCTAAATACTCTTGCAAAAGAAACAGACCAGATGGAAAAAGTAGGAACAACGTTATCAACTGATATGGAAAAAACAGCAACTGCTGCACAACAGGTAACAAATCATGTTAACGGGATAAAAGATGAGATTTTAAGGCAGGCTTCTAGTGTTACGGAGATTTTAGCAACCGTGGAACAATCTATCAATATAATAAAACTGCTAGACTCTAGCATTGAAAGTCAAAATACAAGCGTTTCTAACGGTGTTCGTCAAATGGAAGGTATGACAGAGAGTATTAAAACTATTACTGATATGCTTCAAAGAAATAACCAGTTAATTAAAGACCTTTGTGAAAAGACAATAAAAGGAAAAGATGGTGCTAGAACTGCTAATGAAGTTGTTGCCCAAATAGCAGAAAAGTCCGATTCTCTTTTGGAGGCAAGTCTTGTTATTCAGAATATAGCAAGTCAAACCAATTTGCTTGCAATGAATGCTGCAATTGAAGCAGCTCATGCAGGGGAGTCTGGTAAGGGTTTTGCTGTTGTTGCAGATGAAATTCGAAAACTTGCAGAAGAATCTAACATGCAAGGAAAGCAAATAGCAAATGTCATGAAAGAAACAATAGAAGCAATTAGACATTTGATTGATGCTGGCAATGGGGCAGAAACAACATTTGATGAAGTTTATGATTTGACAAATAATATTTCTAGACAAGAAGACTTAATTGAACAAGAATTGAAAGGGCAGGCTGAGGGAACTAGTATATCTTTAGAAATGATGAAAGATATAAAAGAAGTGGCTTTAGGGATAAAAGA
Source organism: uncultured Treponema sp. (assembly GCA_963543085.1). Lineage (GTDB taxonomy): Bacteria > Spirochaetota > Spirochaetia > Treponematales > Treponemataceae > Treponema_B. The sequence goes on from CAUUAF010000143.1 coordinate 2,430, forward strand.
TGGTTCTACTGAAATGCTAGAAGGAAATGAGGCTATTGCGGATGAAATGAAAAAGCTTGATTCTCTAACTCGCATAATCAGTGATAGCATGACTGAGATGACAAAAGGTGCTGTTGAAATAACGGACACTATTATAGAAGCTAATGATATAACTCAACAAAATAAGAAAAGTATTGATAGTCTATCAGTTGTTATGAATAAATTTACCCTCTAAAATTATAAGTTCCATAAAATAGCTTAAGTGTTGTTTTATGGAACTTCTCTTTCAATTTGAAAAACTAAATTCTTAAAGGAATTTTGTCTGCAATCTTGAATATTATATAGGCTTTGACCGATAAACACGCTGTGAGGCGTATTTTTTCTTTCGTGTTTTTAGTTTTTATCTATCTTAATTCTTTTGCTCAAGAATTTGATTTTTATACAAAGGATTATGAGGAAAGGTGGATTCCATTGTTTCCCAAGGCTTTGTTCATTTCTAGCACTAAAAACCATTCTACTGTATTTCCTGCGGCTCTTTTTGTCCATAGTGTTATGTCATCAGATTTTCCTCAGGATTATTTTGAGAGTGTTGGTTCTGAGGAGTTGCTGTATTATGTCCATTCTTTTGAAGAGAATGTTGAAGTTGAAGAAGCAACTCCTAATGCCTTGCAATCTCCACTTTTAAACAATGATATCTTTGCTCTTTATGGAAAGCCAGGAGCTGGTACTATGGGAATATTGGGACAGTATAAACTAGAAGCTCTGGATGCCATTATGGAAAAGTTTGTTGAAATGTATGATTCAGTTAATGGTAGCAAAAAAGTGATTCCTGCATTGTATATAATCTATGGTACTGTTTGGCCTAAAGGTGAGATTGGCATTTTGGATAAAAAAACTACAGAAAGATATATTAAGTATGCTGCAGAAAGAGGGTGGTATGTATTTTTAGATGACCAAATTGGCAAATATACTGTAGAGGAATCAATGAATAGAATTTTACCCTTCTTGAAATATGACAACGTTCATCTTGCTATTGACCCTGAATGGAAAACACTTACTCCTATGGAAACAATTGGATCTGTTACTGCAGATGAAGTGAATAAAGCACAAAAGATGATGAACGATTACATCATTACGCATAAATTAAAGGGGCGGAGAATGTTTGTTATTCATCAATTTAAGGATATGATGATAAAGAATAGATCCCTTGTAAAGACAAATTTTGAAAGAGTTCAGTTGATTCATTGTTCTGATGGTTTTGGACCTCCACGCTTGAAGAAAGAAACGTATTCTTTTAATGCTATTGCAAAAAACATGCCAATTAAAAGTTTTAAGCTCTTTTTGCCAACCAAGGTTTATGGAGCAGGTTATGATGAACCTCTTATGAGTCCTAAAGATGTGATGAGCTTAAAACCTCGTCCATATTTTATAATGTATCAATAAGAAGTCTTGACATATTATGGATGTTTATGTTAAATTCAGGCCTCAGTGCTGATTTATGGAGCGATGGCCGAGTGGTTGAAGGCGGCGGTCTTGAAAACCGTTGTACT
>CAUUAF010000144.1:0-3933 GCA_963543085.1 uncultured Treponema sp.
TGCAGTAGTTTTCCAACTGTATTGATTTGCACATTCTAAGCCTTTTTTAATCATCGATTCCCTTAAAGCAAGATTTTCTTTTGTGTTTATAAGCTCCTCTATTCTATCTGCAATCTCATTAGGGGAAGTGGAATCAAAATAAAGGGCTGCATCTTTAATAATTTCTTTTAATGCTCCCTCATTTGAACAAGCCACAGGAATACCTGAGGCAATAGCTTCTAAAACAGAAAGACCAGAACCTTCATTTCGAGATGGAAATACGCACAAGTCTGCAGCACAATATAGCTTATTCAATGCGTCATGAGGAAAATACCCTGTGAGTAAAATATCTGAAGAATAATGAGAATGAATAACTTCTTTTCTAACAGCTTCAGTTGAAGCTCCCTCAGCCCCTGCAATCACTAATCGGTGAGAACTCCCTGTTCTTTTCTTAAAAATATCAAAAGCTTTAACCAATTCTATGTGAGATTTTGAAGCTTCAGCCAAACGAGAAGTATAAATTATATAAGGTCTTTTTATAGAAAATGGCTGGAGAAAAACAACCTCTTTGTTTTCAACTTCCATAGGATGAAATATATTCAAGTTTACACCATTATGAATTACAGAAATTTTAGAAGAAGGAACTCCTAGATTTAATAATGATGTTTTAACATACTTACTAGGAGTTATAAAGCCTTTTACTTGAGTTATAACACGTTTAATATAAAAATTTGAAAATAAGCTATTTGTGTTTTGCACATCACTTACAACTAAAAAAGAAGGAATTGTTAAGCTAAGAGGAAGATAGCGAAAACCTGAAATGTATATCACAGCGTCAAACTTATTCTTTTTTACAAAATAATTTAAGTGAGTTTTATGCCAAAGACTTTTAGCAAAATCAGTATCACTTAAATTAATACCTTCAAAAGAAACATTATTCGCAGAACTCGGATAAGTATACCGATCAAGCTCGTGACCAAAGAGGACAAATTCACAATCCTTGGTAGACATATTGCCCATCAATTCGAAAAGATAAGAACCCAAGCCTGACATACCATGATTGCAACCAAAAGTATCTATACCAATGCGTAACTTTCCTACACTCATAAAAAGTGCCACTATAGTATATTGTTTTATTAGTCTTGTCGACTACTGAATTTAGTTTTGCTATATTCTTTTAATTTTGATTTTTTTAGGCAAGTAGCAATTACCTACTAAATGCCCTTTTTAATATTTTTCCATATTTCATTTTTTTTGAAAGTTAAAATATTGAATTCTTTTATCTTTATATGCTCATTAGTTTTTAGTGTAAGAATAATGTAGGCTTTTTCAATGCTTTTAGGTAATTCTTGTGTGTTATAAGTTTCCAGTTTGCAGGAAAAGCCCAATAATTAAACACATAAAAAGCTCAACCTCTGTTGGAAAACCTTCAAAAAATAGGATTTGCCCTGTTTTTGCATCTTGAGTTTTAATGGTGAAAGTCTTTAGTTTTGCAGTTTTAGTTTGATTTTGTTCTGGTGTGATTTTGTTGTGCTTACATGATAATAAAAATAGAAAGGATAGGATAATTACATATATGCAATACTTATTTACTCCCCCTCATATTAACAATATTATACATCACTATCTCCTTAAATATATATAGCATAGCCTTAATTAGTACGTTCTTTATACTATTTCATATTTTGTCAAGATAAGTAAATATGCCTATCTCTCTTAGAAAATTCACAGCCACAATAATCTTGTCTATATAATGATAGTTCTTTGCTTATGTTAATGGAATCTAAATATCCATTTCTTTTTTTAAAGTCATTTGGTAAATATAATGTAGATGAAGTGTTTTTTAATAATTCTTCTTTATAATCGGCTATTTCTTTAAGCTCTTCATTAAGAGAAAAACCAATCTCATTAATGAGTGAAGCATTTTTATATGGGCTTACAGAAAGAGTTGAGCAAAAAAAATCAAAACCTCTAAGTTTTGCCATCTCATGTGTTTTTGCTAGACGCAAATAGTAGCATTTAGCACAACGTTCCCCACCTTCTTTGCATTCTTCAAGTCCTTTAGAAATCTCTTCAAATGGCAAATGCTCATAAGAATCAATAAGTAATTTTATAGGTGAAAAAGAAACATATCGCCTGTTATAAATAGAAACCAAATGCTCCAATTCATCTTCTCTTTTTTCATATTCTTCTTTTGTATCTATATTAGGATTATAATAAAAAATCGTAATATTAAAAAATTCCATAAGACGCATTAAAACTGAAGAAGAACACGGTGCACAACAAGCATGAAGCAAAAGGCTTCTGCCTTTAACTTTTTGTGATAAATCTTGCATGAGAAGATCATAATTTATTTTTTGCATTTTTAATTAAAAGTATTATTTAGAGTTTCTTTGTTGCAAAGAAATAATATGTAAAACATCATCAACAAGCTTTTGAACATAGCTATCCAAATTTGCTATTTTATTTTTTTCAACCTTAAAACAAATAGCTCCAGGATGCCCTCCACCATTTCCTAATGGCACATCCAAATCATCTATCACTTGCCTAAAATCAATTCCTTTAATTACCTCTCCCGCTCTCACTCTAAATTCAACGAAGTCAGAAATAACTTCAGGGTAATAAAAATATGAAATGCTTGCAATGTTAGGACTATCAGAAAGCTCACCTGTGATACGGCGAACAATAGCAACAAAATCTTGAAAATCTTCTGCTTCTTCTTGTAGTTTTAATGAGCTTTTTTCATCAAGGAGCAAAAGACCTAAAGAACCATATTTTGTGGTCTTTTTAGAAATATCATCATATAAAAACTTCTCTTTTTCAGAAATCTTTTCCAATAGGTGCAAAATTTCATCAACAGAGCTAATATTCCCACTGTTGATATAATGACTCATCTTCAATATTGTTCCCAATTTATTCAAGAAATACTTAAAAAAAGCCTTATCTCGTCTCGTAGAAAGATAGTTTCCTAATTTTGCATCTCCTACCATTCCTGTTAAAATTGTTAAAACAATGTTTCTTGAATAAAGCTCTCCAATACCATACTTTTCTAGCACTGTTGTCTGTTTTGATAGCTTATAGCAAATAATAGCAACAATCTCACAAGAACTAGAAGCATGAAGAGTAAGCTGGTATGGAGCATCTCCTGTGTGTCTTGCATCTTTTGAAAAATGATGATCAAGCTCCACCTTTGGAATACTTTTTTGTAAAAAAAACTCTAATATTTTATCATCCAAAGCTATCATACTAGGCTTTGGAGTATCCAAAATAAAAATTGCATCAGGTTTTGTAATATTATCACTAGATTTTATTGCTAACTCAATTTCATTATACTCACAAATCTTTTGGAAAAAACTCAAGGATGGAGGAAAGTGATCTTTAACATAAATCGTAACACATTTGTCAAATTTTCTCAAAAGCAACGCAATGGCTAGCATTGAAGAAACGCAATCTTCATCTGAATATGAGTGCCCCAACAACAAAAAATTAGAGGAGTGCATGATAAGGTTTAAGATATTCCTAATAGTTCTGTTTTTTTGAGCAATACTAAGAGGCCTTAATTTTTCATCACCATAGTTTTCTAACCTTTCCATAGCTATCTCATCCTCACTAAAAAACTTTAAGCATTCCGTCCACAACAATGCTTATATTTTTTACCACTACCACAAGGGCAAGGATCATTTCTTCCAACCTTTGGCATAGAACGTACTATTTGCACTTTATCAGGAGTATTTCTTCCCTGCATATTAGCATTATTAAATGTTGAAACTGATGAGTGAGAAGCATTTCCCCCAATAACACGAGTTCGCTCTCTTCTCTCTCCTTCTTCAGTATTGATCTTGACTCTCATAATAAGAGAAGCCATATCAAAGCGAATCTCGTCAATCATTGCATTAAAGATATCAGAACCTTCAAGTTTATATTCAATTAAAGGATTTTTCTGTCCATAAGAGC
>CAUUAF010000145.1:0-3922 GCA_963543085.1 uncultured Treponema sp.
CTTTTTCTGTATTTCCATATAACAATTGACGTTCAAGTCCATAATATAAGATGAACACATATCCAATATCAATATCGCTATTATATGGATTTTGCAATAGTTCTAGGTAAATACCTTTTTGCTCTGGAGATAGATGTCTGTAGCAAGGAGAGTACGGAGGGCGTGGAATTTGAGTTTTATCTTTTGGAAAGACAACAGGAAGTTCTGTGTAAATAAGGCTGGGTTCTTCAAAATCATCCTCGTTTGGGGAAAACTTAAGTACACCAAATATTGTTTCTTTAATACTTGAACCTGGATATACTGGAGTATAATTTCTAAATCTTCCATCTTTTATCCATACAAGATCTTTTATATCTGGATGTAAATATTGCTCAATATTTATTTTCCCATCTAACAAACTTCTTGAAACTTCAGTATTAAGTGATTCTTCATGTTTAATAGCAGTATCTTTTTCAGTTATACCATTTTCAATCTTTTCAGTTTGTTTTTTTCTAAAGAAATCAAAAATAGACATTCTCACACTCCATATTCGCTTAGACTTAAGGATTACAAATTACATTATTGTCTTTTATTTTTAATGATGTTTAGTATAATAAAAAAGAGTGTAGCTCGCAAGAACTACACTCTTTTGCTTATTTCTTTAATTGTAAATATATATGATCTGCAAGTCCAAAGCCTGCATTCTTTGTTAAACTCCTATTGAGTTCATCATACATCATATCTTTATACATCTTTGAAGCAAAAGATTCATCTCCAGCCAAAGTTTTTCCTGTTAGAGTGGAACGCATTGAATCTGTCATAATTTTTACAAAATACGATTCAAGTTCTAGAGCTTTTTCATACAAAACACTAGTTTTGTCTATTGTTCTAATATGTTCCTCTCCTAAAGGAGAATATTCTTTGTATGAAGAGCGAGCCATACCTTGTGGCATAGCGTTCCTATCATTAGGAGTAGGGTTTTCAATCTTAAAAGAAGAAGCATAGTCGCCCGGTAGCATAGAAGAAAAACTAGGGGCTACTTCATTACTATTAACATCCGTGCCTAAGCCTTTCATCACATCGGAAAAAGAAAGACTTCCACTCTCAGCGGTTCTAGTTTCAATATATGTCTGAGGAGCAATATTAGAAACAGAAGATGATACAGCATTCAACAAAGATATTTCCATAATAGTCTAAAACTCCCTATCGTTTTAATCCTACAGCAGTGCCTAGCATACTATCGCTTGTTTGAATTGCTTTTGAATTAAACTCATAAGCTCTTTGAGCTACAATCATGTTTACCATTTCGCTAACTGTAGAAACATTAGACATTTCCAAAAACTTATGCTCTGTCTTACCAAAACCAAAAAAGCCAGGACGACCAGGAATGGCTACACCTGAAGCTGGAGTCTGTCTAAACAAATTACTTCCTTCTGCAGAAAGACCAGCATTATTTTGAAAGCGATATAATTCAATTTGTCCTACTTCAATTGGGTCATCAACATCAGCCACTTTGACTGTAACTCTTCCATCTCTACTAATAGCTATTGTGCTTTCCCTATATCCTTCAGGAAAAATAATTTCAGGCAAAACTCTAAGCCCATTGGATGTTACAAGTTGTCTTTGTTCATCAACCTTAAAAGAACCATCACGTGTATAGGCATAAGTGCCATCATATTGCAAAACTCTAAAAAAGCCTTCACCTTGTATTGCAACATCGCTTATAACACCAGTTTGTTGCAAAGAACCCTGCTCAAAAATGCGTTGTGTGGCTGCAAGCCTAGCACCATGACCCAATTGCACCCCAACAGGAGTTACTGTATCTTCTGTTGCTGGAGTTCCTGCTGCCTTCACTGTTTGATATAATAAATCTTCAAATTCTGCTCTTTGTTTCTTAAAACCAGATGTATTAACATTTGCCAAATTGTTTGCAACAGTGTCAATGTTTGTCTGTTGTGTGTTCATTCCTGTTGCTGCTGTCCATAAACTTCTAACCATACCTCTCCCCCTCTTTAAGCCTTAACAACTTCATTCCATAGTTTTCCCATCATATTGTCTACGGAATGTACACATTTTTGATTGGCTTCATAAGCCCTGTTAACTTCAATCATTCTAACCATCTCATTCACAACATTTACATTAGAAGCTTCCAAAAAATTCTGAATCACACGAGGACGAGCTGGTCCTTCTGATGCAATTGCCTCACCTGTAATTTCATTTGGAAGATAAAAACTAGAACCTTTTTTTTCAAGATATCTATCATTTTCGAATTCAACAATCTTTAAGCGATCCACAAATTTTGAATCAGCTTCTGGTTCTGTTATTGGGCGAGCAAAAATGCGTCCATCAACATCGATTGTGTATTCCATGTCTTGCAAAAAAATATAGCCATCTTCTCCCATCACTGGATAACCTTCTTTTGTTTCAAGATAGCCTTCAACGCCTATTAGGAAATTTCCATTTCGTGTGTATTGTTCACCTTGAGGGGTGCTAACAGCAAAAAAACCCTTACCATCTAAAGCTATGTCAGAAGGTGAGAAAGTTTGTTTTAATGAGCCTTGTTCAAACTCAGTGAAAACTTCATTTGTTTCAACACCAAGCCCTAGTTTGCCAATGATTGGAGCCATGTCAACAGAGCCAAAAGGATGACGTAAAACACCATCGTCATTTAATCTTCTTAAAAGCAACTCTGGAAAACTTTTTTGGAACGAAACATCTCTTTTAAAGCTAGTAGTATCAACATTTGCTAAATTATTAGAAATAACATCTAATTGTCGTTGCTGTGCCAACATACCACTTGCTGCAGTGTACCAACCCCTAACCATAAACACACCTCTTAAATAGGAATTCACTACATATAATCGGTATTTAACATAAAATATTAAGAAAAAAATGATGAATTATAATAAGTATGCCCCTTATTCACAAAATATAGGGGCAATTCTAATTGTTTCAAAACTTATTCAATATTTGGGTATTCAATTTTAGTAGATTTTATAGTTTTTCGATTTCTTCTTGAGTGAGTCCTTGCAGTTTTATCATTTTCAGCTCAGGCAGTTTTGCCTATACTCTCAAAATTAAACTCTTTAATGCACCGTCTTATGATTGAAGTTTCTCTATTTCCCATTTTTGCATATTGCGTGCTTAAATGAATGCTGTATTGCACGCCATCTTTTAACGGAATTGTCGTAACAATCATCAGTGTCTTAGGCTCATTTTGAATTATCGCTTCTTTCGGCACTTTAATAACTTTGTTGCCCATCTTTAGATATAAGCCCATACCCTTTCCTACAAGTTTTAAATCTTCTCCTTTAATCTTAATTACACTGGGAGTATTTTCATCTCCGGAATAAACCCTTTCTATGCTTTTTATTTTGGGGTTTTGCATTTTTGTTGTGATAAAAGATGGCTCAACATGTTCTTTTATGTGTTTTTTAACAGGAAGAGACGGACTAAATTGAACTGTGAATTCAATATTCTTTTTGGCTACAACATTCAATTCACTTTCATAACTTCCTTCTATGTCATTATTGAGTTTTTCATTTCCGGCTCTTTCATCTCTTTTCTCAAACGTACCATCAATAGTTTTCATCAAAGGCTCACGATGAAAAAGAGCTTGCAGTAACGCACAGAGTGCTTAGCAAACTTGAAGAGAGAGACTATGTCAGAACACTAATCACACAAAATATAGATATGCTTCACCAAAAGGCAGGAAGCAAAAATGTCATTGAGCTTCATGGTTCTGTAAAAGTTCATTATTGCATGAAGTGCGGAATGGAAACATCAGAAAAATCAGTGTTTGAAGTGGCTAGACGTGGAGAAGTTCCAAAATGTAGTAGTTGTGGTGCATTCTAAAGCCTCAAATAACTTTTTTTGGAGAAGCGTTACCTATGGATGCCTTAAGCCAAGCTCTTAAAGAAGCAAAAAATGCTGACGCTATTAT
>CAUUAF010000146.1:0-3891 GCA_963543085.1 uncultured Treponema sp.
ATGAAGAAGAGGAAGAAGACTTTGAAGAAGATGCCGAGATGTTTTCAGATTCTTCTGAAGAAGAATTTGACTAACCTGTTTTAGTTATTAATAGCATTTTTATTTCAATTTTTTTTCATTATTTAATTGAGTGATTTGTGTTGCAAATTGATGGATAGCACTGGTTAATTAGATTAATCTATTTAAGTTTTCTATTCAAAACCTTTCTATACATATGCATTCTAACTAAACTAACAATTAACCAGTGCTTCCATAAAAAACTTAAACTAAACTATTGTAGTTTTATCTTAAATTTATATGTGAAAGATGGTTTTCCATTAAATAATAATGGGAAAGAAACATCAATCACATCTGTTTGAGTGTTTAAGCTAGAAACATCAACTTGGGCTTTATACCACTGAAGATCATCCTCTCTTTTAAACTTAACAAATTCTATTGCTCCTCCAGTTGAAACATTACAACCTGCTTCTTCGTTCCATGCACTCAAAATTAAGTATAGTTTACCATTCTGAACTTCTGTCTTGTTAATTTTAATCACAGGCGTCTTTACTCCTGAAACATCTTCCAAATCTCTCACAAGATTTTCATATGAATCAAGCTCTGTTCCATTGTAATAGCTCCATAATAATAAAACAGGATTAAAGGTGAAATAATAAACACCTTTATCAGGATCTTTAGTTCCATCATCAGAAATTACTTCAGCTTTTATAGTACAAGGTTTGTCTTGAGCTAGCTCTATTTTCTTTGTAATATGCTTGGTCCCAAAATGCTTTGCCTCTTCATAGTCACTAAGATCTCCTTGAAAAACATAATTTCCATTCCTATCTTCTGCAACAAACATTTTCTTATATTTAACTTTTGTATGTGTACTTTCGGTGAAGAAAGTGAGCACAACGCTCTTAGCCCCATGATCGTCTTTAGCTTCACGTTTTTCAGCATTCACCCATTCTATATTATATTCGACTATTTGCTCTTCATTAGAGTCAAAGAGAAATTTGGCATTATTTTTAGGCATTTCAACTTTTGACTTTAACTTGAATTTACACTCAGTTATTCTGTATTTACTTGAGTCTTTTGGAGTTACAGAAATTATGATATCTGTGTACTCAGTTGTAGAAATATCTATTGTTTTCATTGCTTCAAAGAAATAACCATTTCCATTTGCTGCTTTTTTCTTTTCAATCTCAACTTTTGTACCATTCATTGTAACTTCATTCATAACTTCTTCGTCATTATCTTCTTCTGAAGTGACACTAATAATTGGCATGTCAGTTTTAATTTCGATTTGTTCTCCTCCAAAGACACGTCCTTCTTCCATCCAAAATTTAAGAGGCAACTTTGGTAAAAGACCTGATTTTTTAATTTTGAAGCTATACACAAGTTCCTTATAGTTGATATTTTCTTTTGGAACTATCTTTATTTTTACTTCATGTTCTGCAAGATCTGGAAGAGGTAGCGTATGGGAACAAATATAGGCATTCGCGTTCTGTTCTGCTATAATAGTTGTGGCTGTTCCATCAACTTCAAAAATTGTATGCTTAATCTTATCGTTTGTGTTTTTATACCAACCAACCTGAATTAAAGCTTTATTTTCATCTATTATGTAAGTGTATGGAGTTTCAGTAGTTAGATTATCTAATAATTCTTTTGGTAATGGATCTTTCCCATAAGCACCAACTTCATTTATTGCAAAAAGAGAAATTTCTTCTTTAGGAAAGACTGGTTTTTCTGCCCCACTTTGCAATTTAAATTCCCATGTAAGAGGGGCAAATATTCCAGCAGTTTTTGGCATAAATTCAACTTTGATATCTTTTGCTTCCGTATCCAATACATCAATTGATTTTTTCGCAAGATAAACTTTTTTATATCCCTTTTTTTCTTCCTTTATTTGAACTATGTCACCGTTAATTTTTATAGTATTGCTTAAGAAAGTGTAGGCATATTCATCGACTGAAATTTCAATATTTGCAGGACTATTAAAAATCTTATGAAGAGGTTTATTTCCATTTGTTAAATCAGCCATAAACTCATCAGAAAATTTGTTTGTTTCATTTATTGAAAGCGTAGGATTTAACTTTTCCTTGTTGCCATCTCCTTTCACCTCAAACTCCAAAACTTTTTCATAATGTTTACCTGTATCTTTAGGAATCAAGACAATTTTAATATCTTGTTCAGTTGTTGTGATAGGAAATGAATGAGTAAAGATTGTCCTCACTCCTTCTTCAATCAATGTTGCACCTGTAAAACTCGTATCATTTATTTTTATTTCGCTTAATTTTGCAGTAATTTGCAGTTTAATATTAAGGAAAGAAGCGTTGCTCAATGCAAGTGTTGGTTTTTTACCTTCTTCTAAATCTTTCACAAATTGTGGATCAAGATGTCTTCTAGCCTTATTATTAAATGAGTAGATTACATTCATCTGTGTTTTTGCTTGATAATTCAAATGGAACTTCCAAACTGTGTCATGGTAGTCAATCTGATTTTTAGGTTTTACCACAACATCAACATCCTTACCACTAGGTTCAGCACCCACTACGGAGCTTTCAGCACAGTACACTTCTTGTGATGAAATAGTCTTTTTTGTCATATTTATAGGAGAACTTCCATCTATAATGCAGGTCTCCACATCCTCTTTTGCACATCTTACTTCAATGTGGCAAGGGTCTGTTCCATTAAAACTAGGTCTACTACCATCAAATAATTTTGGTAAATTTTCATTAGTTATTACATCACTTGCAACAACAATGAGTTTTAAGTTTGGAATATCAACAGTTCCAGATAATCTTTTAATCTTAAAAGGGATTTCTTGTTTTTTATCATCAGTTTCTACTAAAATCTTATGCTCTGTGATAGAATCAATTTTGCCTAATTCAAGAGACACATAAACTCCTGATTTAAATTTAAATGAAGGATATGGCTGAAACGGAACTTCTTTACCATCAATCACACATTTTGTCCAAACTATGTCTTTAGAACCAACTAATACCAAAGCATTAGGTCCCTTCATTTCTAAAACAAAATCTTTATCACTTAATAGTTTTTGAATTTGTTCTCTGCTAGCAACAAATGCAACACCATTGTCATGGAGTCCTGCAATATTTATTCCTGTAATCAGGTTAGTAGCTGTTTCTTTTCCTTTCTGCCAAGAAACTTCTATGTCTTCATCCCAAGTTTTGTATGTATCTTCTTTTGCAGGCACATTTATATGAAGTGTTTTTGATTTTGTTTTATCCAAAACAAAAGGACTATCTTTAACTACAACAGTAATCTTTTCATCAGATACTGAGCCATAACTAAAGTGTGCCTCAATATTTTCTGCTACGATTTGCTCTTGTTCAAGTGTTACCTTCTTTTCAGTGACAGGCACCCCATGAATGGTTAGGGTTTCAAGCGTTAATGTAGGTAAATCTTTTGGTTTTTCCTCACCTTCTTTATTTTTTATATCATGTTTACAAGATATAAAAACCATAAATGATGTCAACAAAATAGCAGACATCATCAAAAATAGCTTTTTCATACAAAGCCTCCTAAAACTATTAAGGTGAAAATATCAACAATATCTCCACCTTTTGAGGCTTAATTCTATATTATCCCTACCCTAGTGTAAATATCTGGTTTTTTATAATTTTCTCTAAAGCAAGACTACTATTTATTGAAATTTATTTGAAAAGTTCTTTGCAGTATAGCTTAGCGAGTTCAGATTGTTATAACTTTTGTATCTCAGCTTGAGTAAGCCCAGTGGCTTGAGCTATTTTGTCTAAAGGGAATCCCATATCACGAAAGGATTTTGCAAGATAGATATTCCTTTGTTCACTACCCGCTTGCAATCCTTCTTTTCTTCCTTCTTCTCTCTCATCTTGCATCCTTGCTGAAAAAGATTTGTATTCCTCT
>CAUUAF010000147.1:0-3536 GCA_963543085.1 uncultured Treponema sp.
ATAAACCCACAAAGAAAGTTTGTGTCTTAAAAGACTTTTACCCTCTTTGTAATGCGGAAGGCATGACAAATCAGCCCCACGCATTAAACTCTACAATAACACTTATTCAACAACTTCAGTAAACGAATAACTCTCATTTTTTCTATCAAACTTATACAAATATTCTTTTGAAGCTTCTACTACTATTTCTTGCTTTGAAGATTCATAAGTTGTTGAAACCCTTCTATAAAATATACCTGGCCTTGAAAATGTGTAAGATGATTCTATAATGTGATCTCCCGGAGCCACATAAAATCCCATCTTAAAGCCTTCTCTAAAAAATAAAGGTTTTTCCTCATCAACATAATGAATTGTAATTTGCCCTAAAGCAATAATATCCGTAGTAAAAAATACCTTTGCTGCATCTGGGTGCTTACCTAGCCAATCTTGCAATACAGCATTATTTTTCTTATTCATAATCACCATATAAACCACATAAAAAACAGCCAACACGGGTAGTATCAAAAAATAATAAAAATTCGCTACACTTGCATACATTGTTTCAACCATAAATTTCTCCCTATTCTATTCATGTTTTGTTTCTAGTTTTGTGACAGAAACATTATCTCCTGTTATGCCTAAATCTTCCATCAACGCTTCAAACTGAGTGCCACCAATTAACTCACAGTCAATAGCTTCTCGAGTTCCATCAGCTCTATTTGCCCACAAAGTTCGTTCCGTGCTAGTATTGCCTGTAGTTTGAATTTCTGCACTAAAAGTATATTCACTAAAAGGAAATCTTTCTTCCTTTCCTTTTCTTTTTAAAACCAACTCATTTTCTGTAACTTCAATGTCCATCATATTCGAAAAGATGATTAAATATAGATAAACAACATATATAAGTATAGCAAAAATAGAAAACCAAATAATAGAATTGTTTTTAAAAAACAAAATAGTAATAATTACAGAAGCAACACCAGCTACAAAAAGCCCTAACACAACGTTCAAAATTATTCTATATGGAAGTGGTTTATATACCTTATGCGACATATTTCCCCCTCGTGTGAAAATATTAGAGCGAAACCTTTTATCATATATGCTATAAAAAATCTAGTAGCCATTGAATACATGAAATAAACCTATCATATTCAATAAAATATTCATATATTGAACCTCGTGGATTGTCTCGATAGAATGAAAATATGAAAAGGTTATTCTCAATTTTCATCATTTTTTTGTTGGCTATTCCACTAATTGCAGTAACAAATTATGAGACTAAAATCCTCGACGACTTAAAATCCCAAATAGAAAGCACACATCCTGCTCCCTACACTCATGTTTCTTAAGGAAGAATTTGAAAGAAATATTGAAGCTTTAAAGAAAACTTGGAGACAAAAAAGTTCAGAAGAGCAATATTTTTCACTTCGCCGTCTTATTGCTTTAATAGGGGATGCACATACACAAATTTATAAACAATATGAAAATGATAAGGGGCTCCCATTCTTTGTATTGCCCTATGGTAGACATTCAATAATTGTGCAAACAGATGAGGCATACAAAGAACTTGTAGGCAAAGAATTAATCGCTATAAATGGCATGAAAGTTAGTAATATTTTTCAAAAGCTTTTTCCTATAATTAGTCATGACAAAGAAGAGTGGGCATACTTACAAGCTCATTATGAATGTCGTCTTTTTTCAAACCTCAATACATAGGTGCGATTAAAAAAGAAGGGAATGTTAGTGTAAAATATAAGGATATAACTACAAAAAAGATAAAGACAATAAAACTTAATTTTTGTAGCAGTATGCAGATAAGCAATCCCATTTTTGCTAATTTAACCTCAACGCTTTTTCAATCAGGATATTATCGTGCAAATCTGTTAGACTATATACTTTTTATTCAGTACAATATTTGTGCAGACTTCCCTGACATGCCAATGAAAGAATTCACATCTAGAATTGGGCAATTATCAAAACCTAAAAAGGTTATTGTTGATTTAAGACATAACACTGGTGGCGATAGTAGTGTAATTACTCCATTGATTGAACTGTTAAAAAATCTTACACAAAATGAAAAGATTCCTCTTTTTGTCTTTATAGGAAATGGTACATTCTCATCTGGAATGATTGCAGTAGCGGAGCTAAAAGATATCGGAGCTACAACAGTTGGGGAAGAAATGGGTTGGAATGGTAAGTTTGGTGAAGTTAAAAAAATAGACTTAACTGAAGACTTCTCTCTTTTTTGCTCAACAAAAGATTTTTCAAAAAAGTTAATAGAAATACATCCAGACATAGTAATGACACAAGATTTAAAAGACCTAAATGCAGAGATTGATTCATTAGTTGAAGCTGTTAAAAAATTGAATCTACAGAAAGATGTCAATTAATCTGCTTTGGAATTAACACTACAGCCTTATAAAAGGGGCGTGCACATATAGATATATCAAAAGAAAATCAGCGATTAAATATAGGATTCTCTTAAAAAATTTTACTTAAATAATCGCTGATTTTCAGTAAGTTCAAAGCACCAAAGCTTAGCTTAATCCCTCAACCTCACCATTAACTAAATCAATATGAATGGCTTGTGGATCTTTAGGAAGCCCTGGCATTCTCATCATATCTCCCATAACAGCAACAATCATTTCAGAACCAGAATTTAAAACCACATCTCTCACATTCATCTCAAAATCTTTTGGCACACCATACAGTGCAGGATCGCTTGAAAAAGAATACTGAGTTTTTGCAATACAAACAGGATATGAAGAAAACCCTTGTTCTTCAATCTTTTTAATCATCTTGCTAGCAGATGGAGAATATGTAACCTCTCTAGCTCCATAGATATTCTTGCAAATCTTTTCAATTTTTGTTTTAATCGGATCACTTTCCCCATAAACAAAATTAAGAGGTTTTGAAGGTTCTTCTGCAATCATCTTAACAACGAGATCAGCTAATTCCAAAGCTCCCTCACCGCCTTCAACAAATGCGTTATTCACAGCAAAACCTACACTAATATCTTTGCAATGCTTTCTCAAAAGCTCAATTTCTTCATCACTATCATAGCCATAGCGGTTAAGAGCCACAACCACAGATTGTCCGAATTTCTTCATGTTTGCAATGTGAGCGTCAAGGTTTTCTAAGCCTTTAACCAATGCCTCCTTGTTTGGTTTAGAAATCTCTTTTTCTACCACACCACCGTGCATTTTAAGAGCTCCAGTAGTTGCTGCAATGATAGTAAGCTTTGGACAAAGCCCGGCTTTTCGACATTTAATGTCAAAAAACTTTTCAGCACCTAATTCTGCTGCGAATCCTGCCTCGGTGATGACATAATCACAATATGTCATAGCCATCTTAGTCGCAATAACAGAATTGCAACCATGAGCAATATTTGCAAAAGGTCCACCATGAATAAAGGCAGGTGTGTGTTCTATTGTTTGAACAAGGTTTGGATTGATAGCATTTTTCAAAAGAACCACTATAGAACCTGCAATACCTAAATCTTTAACTGTTACACTGTTTCCTTCAGCATCAAAACCTAAGATAATCTGTTCAATGCGTCG
>CAUUAF010000148.1:0-3476 GCA_963543085.1 uncultured Treponema sp.
AAACAAGGGATATTGAGATTTATTTTGCATCTGTGAACGACAATGGAGTTGTAACAAGAGAAAAATGTGTAAGGAGTGTTGAACGTTCCATGTCTCCTATGGTGGATAGTTTAAATGCATTATTACAGGGTCCTACAAAGGAAGAGGCAAAACATGGAATTCGCTCTTTTATTCCAGCTGATACGCGTCTTCTTTCTGCAAGTATAAAAGAAGAAACCGCACTTATTAATTTGAGTGATGATTTTCAGTTTAACCGATATGGTGTGGAAGGATACAATATTCAATTGCAACAAGTAGTGTTTACAGTTTGTTCTTTTCCAACGGTCAAATATGTTCAGTTTTTAATTGAAGGACAGAAAAGAGACTTTCTAGGATCTGAAGGTGTTTGGATTGGGAGCCCTTTAACAATAAATTCTTTTTAAAGAGATAAAATAATGACAAACGTATATTCTGAAAGTGATTACTGGACAAAAAAGGCTTTTAAAGAAGGTTATCCTGCACGTTCTGTTTATAAACTAGAAGAAATAAATAAGAAATTTTCGCTATTTAATTCTTCAGCTTCTATATTAGACTTAGGCGCAGCCCCCGGAAGTTGGACGAGTTTTTTGCTAAGAACGTTAAAAGAAAATGCAACTATTGTTTCTGTGGATTTAAAACCTCTTGATAACAAAATAAAAGACGAAAGACTTATCTTTATTCAAGGGGACATGACAGATAAAAAGATAATAGCAGAAATAGAAAAGAGATGTCCATTTGATGCTGTGGTTTGTGATGTAGCTCCATATACGACAGGTAACAAAGCATTGGACGTTGTAAGGCAAAATGATTTAGCTTTTATAGCAAAAGATTATGCTATAAGGATGTTAAAAAACGGAGGCTCTTTTGTCACGAAGATTTTTCAAGGACAAGAAATGAATCTTTTAATTAAAGAGCTAAAAACTAATTTTGAAACAGTACGCACTTTTAAGCCAATTGCTTGCAGAAAAAACAGCATAGAAACATATATAATCGGAAAAAATTTTATAAAAAAATAAAGCATTGTCATCCTTCTAAAACAACAAAAGCTATCGCATTTTCTTTTTCATGTGAAAGAGAAAGATGGATAGATTTTCCGCCTTTGTTTTTAAAAAGTGCTTTAGCATTATTTTCTAGCTTTAGTACTGGTCTTCCTTCAACAAAACAAACTGAAATATCTTTTAATACAATTCCTCTAAAACCAGTTCCTAAAGCCTTGCTATATGCTTCTTTTGCGGCAAAATGACTTGCAAATGAAAGATGAGCTAAGTTTCCCTTGCTATATATGTAGTCTACCTCTTCTTTTTTAAAAAACCTAAGTGCTAGTTTTTCATCTTTTTCCCAAGTCAAAAAGCGAGATGTTTTAACTATATCAACCCCAACACCTAGGATCATTCGTCTACTTCTTCAACTTGTTTTTGTTTAACATTTATTGAAACCTTTTTAGGCTCTGCACTTACAAGTTTCAATTTATTTGAAATTAAATGTTGAACATCCACAGTCCACTCTGCTTCGCTTGTTATATTTTTGCAATCAATATATAAAGCATTTGGAGGCTTTACCCAACTATTAAGAGCATCTTTACTTCCACTTACAACTATTTCTCCCTTAGGCAAAATATTTGTTATGGTAAAATCTTCGCTCAAATTCGTTATAAAGATATTTATGTCTCTATATGCTTTAGTAATTTCCATTTCTCTAATTTTAATTGTGTATCGAATTTTAGCTCCACCTATAACTGAAACTAAAGGATTTGGATTGATTAAATTAGCATAACCTGAAATATCCGATGTGTGATTATCAAGGTGAACGAACTCTGTTGTTAATGTTTCAATTTTGTCAATGCTTGAACGAGGTCCTACTATATTTACCTTTGTGGGTTCTATAGGGGTTTCTGTAATTGCATAGTTTTCGCCAGGATCTCCTGCAATGGCGAGTTTTACATCAACCATTTTATAAATTTTATTTTCTAGTTTTACACTTATCTCTGAAGGTTCTGCATGGAGTTCTAAAGATTCATCATTTAAAATGGAATTATTTTTTCTTAAAGTTACAGGAATCTTATATTCTCCTTCTGTGATAAAGGAGTGAGCATCAATTACTGCAATAATATCTTCATCTCTTATAGAATTGATTATAGAGCTATTTCCCCAAACAGAAACTCTAACAGTTGTAGGTAACACATTGCTAGATATCAAATCATCCGAATATTCATACTTTAAATGGACAGAAAAATATCTTTTTTCCAACAAACTTGCATTATATATCTGGACAATGATAATAGCCAATATTATGCAAATAACCTTAGGCAACCAATTATGAGTAATTCCTTCTATAAAATTTTTTATTACCTTATTTTCACTATAGTTTTTCAAGACGTTCCTCCACTTCTATTGTGCCACCGTTAAATGTCTTAATATTCAAAAGACGTTCTAATCTTTCAATAATTTCTTTTCTACTTAAGTCATAATAAAGATTAGAATCATAAGCAAGACTCAAAGCTCCTGTTTCTTCTGAAACAACCAAAACAATTGCATCTGATTGTTCTGTAATTCCAAGAGAAGCTCTATGTCTTGTTCCAAAACTCTTTTTTATGTCTTGTTGCTCTGAAAGTGGCAAAAAACAACCTGCTGAGATAATTTTATCATTCCTAACAATAGTAGCACCATCATGCAGAGGAGTGTCAAACTTAAATATTGTTACAAGTAGGCTAGCTGTTAAGTCTGCATTAAGAATCGTACCTGTTTCTATTATGTCTTGTAGGTTATTATTTCTTAAAAAAATAACTAGCATACCACGTTTATCTTCTGATAAAAGCTCTGCAGCTGTTAGCACTGAATCAAGTTGACTATTAGAAGTTTTCTTACTAAAAGAAAACCAATTATGTTGACCTATTTTTAAGAAAATCTTTCGCATTTCTGGCTGAAAAACAATAGCTATTGCAATAATAAAACCAGGTGCTATTGCGTGTATTATCCAAAGCAATGTAGTAAGCCTAAAAACATACGCCACAGTGTAAATTATCAATATTGATAAGCCACCTCGTATAAGTGACATAATTTGTTTTTCCAAGATTTTATACACTTGATACAACAAAAATGATATCACGACTATTTCAACAAAGCTTCTTATGTATGACAAATAAAAGTGAGAAATTGTCCTAAGTATTTCCATAACTTCCCCCAAGGCAACTAGACAACCTTGAAAAAACATTTTTCAATGTGAACATTATATCGTATTTTTTAGTTTATGTAAGACGTAGGAGAGAAAAAAAATCGCCCCGTGAGTATGCAAGTCGGAGCGATTTTAGACAAATAGATTCATATCTTCTATGAACCTCAGGATAACAACAAGCACTAAGGGATTTATGATTGCTGTCATATGCAACGTATGTTATTCATTACTTACAAAAATGTCAAGTGCTTTTTACAATTTTTTATTCTAATAACATCAAAAAAAGA
>CAUUAF010000149.1:0-3445 GCA_963543085.1 uncultured Treponema sp.
CTTGATAAGCTCAAGTTTTGCTATTCTTGACAGTAGAAATATGATGTTATATACTTCCAATCAATCTTCAATAAGGGGGATGTGTTTCTAATGAGGAAATTACTATCTATTTTTGCTTTAGCAGTTTTGCTAATCCTACCTGCTTTTTCGCAGGAAGCGGAGGGAGCTGAGCAACAGCCAATAGTTACTGGTTCTGCAACTGTTCAGTGGGGAATTGATTTGGGTGCTGGTGTAGATCGCAATGTCAAATCAGATGGTGATGCTGTTCCAAAGCATGGTTTTTATAATAGCAATAGCATAAGGGTTGTGTTGCCTTTTGCCGTTACAAAAGAACTTTCAGGTGGATCTCCCAATAAAGATGCAAACGTTTATGGGACTATAGATGTTCAGAGCTTTGGTTTTGCAACAGGTGCTGGTGGAGGTTTGCAAGTTACTCCTAAAGGAATTGTGGCAAATGTTAGTGGTGTTGACGCACGATTGGTTTTTTATGGTGCGTATATCACAGTATTTGATAAACCTGATTTTACTATGAATTTTGCACGTTTATGGACTCCACTTTCCTATAATAGACCGGCTAGTACTTTTGGAGATCATTTTGCTCCAGGATTTGAAGGCTGGGGAACAAAGATCGGTTATTCAAATGAAAATCTTATGAATCTTGATGTAGGTTTTAAGTTTGGTTCCAACGGTAATTGGGAGTCTAAACCTGTTGATTCCTCATTTGATAAGAAATCTGGAAATCATGATAGCAAATACGGTTTTGGGCTTGATCTTTCTATGAAACCTATCGAGATGTTGAGTGTTGATTTTTCGATCAACGGAATTGCGAGAGCAAGGGATAGAAAAGTTGGCGGTATAGAAAAAGCAGCAGATAAGGGATATAACGTAACAGTTGATGATGTTTATGGTGGTGGAGATAGGAAATTCTTTCTTTCTGTGGGCGGTGCTTTAGAGGTCTCTCCACTTGAAGGAATGGCTGTTACGTTTGGTTTTGATGGTGCTGCTAACCATAAATATGAAGCAAAGATTAATGGAGTTAAGAAAGATGGTTGGGGCTTTGCTTGGGATATGGGTTTAGGCTTTTCATACAAATGGGTTGATGTTGCATTGTATGCAAATTCAAAGGGTACTGCTTTGCATGGTTGGGATGACTTAAACGATGTCCCTGATACAGACAACCTTGCATTCCACATAGGTTTTAAGACAACAGCAGGAAACAAAAATACTCAATTGTTAGAAGGCTTTTCTGCACATGCTGGACTCAATTTTTATGATTTAATGGTTAAGAGAGCTGGAACTGTTGCTAATTCTTCAGTGATAAGAAGTCAACTTCTCAATTATAATGGCTTAATCGATGATAAAACTATTGACTATTCAGATTTACAGTCAAGTTTGTCTGAGTGGGGAGTTAGACAAGTGCCAATGGGATTGAATTTTGGTGCTTCATATAAATACTCAATTACCGATGTTATGTGGATTAAGCCCTACTTTGAGTTCTATGGCGAGACAAACCATATCGGTATGCACAAGAGTTTACATAAGGGAGATGCTAGTAAGATTTCAATCAACCCTTACTTCGGTGTTGCTTATGAGTTAGGTTTGACTTTTAGCCCTGTTGAAAAGGTTGAGTTTGATTTTAACTGGAAACATGGAAAACTTTCTCCAAACAAATATGAAGGTGGTGTTGATGGTGGTTATATGATTGCATCTCCTGTCAACAACAATATGCATAATGGAACTTTTATTATTTCATTGAGAGTTATATACTAGGCATTCTGTGATTCTTATAAAGGGTTAGATGGTGTGTGCCATCTAACCCTTTTTTTTGTTATTTTATATAAAACTATTGACTAAATTACTTGCTTTTCTATAATGTAGGTTCTAGTTGACATATTGGTTCAACTATGGAGTGAATATGAAAAAAAGATATATTTTTGCTTTGTTAATTGTTTTGCTTGGACTTCTTTTGTTTTTTACACCTTTTAATTTGGCTCATGTTTGTGGAGTTAAAGATGATGGTTCTTTTATGAAGTGTCATTGGATGGGCGAAGCAGTTAGGATGTTAGGTGGACTCATCACTGTATTGGGTGTTGTTTTTGCATTGTTTGAGAAAATGGCAAAAGGTATTGCAGTGAGTGTAGGTTGTATTGGAGTTTGTGAAATATTCTTGCAATTCTTTGTGATTGGTACATGTAAGAAACTTGAAATGAGTTGTAATACATACACAAAACCTACAGTGATTCTTCTCTCTGTTGCGTTGATAGTTGTTTCATTAATCTACCTCTTTTTAACAAGAAAAGAAAATTAGTTTGTTATGCTTTTAAGAGCTTCAAATCTTTCAAAAACATTCAAAAGAGGAAATGTTCAGTTTTTTGCTGTAGAAGATGTTTCTATTTCATTAAACGAAAACTCTTTTACCTTTATTGTTGGGCGTTCTGGTTCAGGAAAGACAACATTGTTGAATTTGCTTTCTGGACTCTTAAAACCAAGTGCTGGTGAACTCTTTTTTGAAGACAGAGATATCTTGAGCTTAAATGACAGAGATAGAAGCTTTTATAGAAATGCCAAGATAGGCTTTGTGCCACAGGTTTTGGGATCTCTGCCGAATTTGACAGTGTTGGATAACGTTAGACTTCCATTTTTTATGTTTAAACGTGATGGAAATGATGATGGCAGGGCATTGAGTTTATTAGAAATGATGGGAATTTTACACTTAAAAGATGAGGTGCCCTCTTCTCTATCTGGAGGAGAGGAGAAACGAATGCTTATTGCACGTTCTCTTATGAATGACCCTAAACTACTGATTGCTGATGAGCCTACAAGCAATCTTGATTCGGAGACAACGCAAGAAGTTATGGAAGGAATTAAGAGGGTGCATAGACAAGGAGTGGCTTGTTTAATAGTGACACATGATGAATCTATAATAGAAAAGGGGTGTGATGTTTATAGAATGGAGAGTGGAAAACTCTCTCCTTTAAGTAAATCATAGGTTCAAATATTGAAGTTTTACTAGGCTAATTCTATTGACTAGTAACTGTAAAATGGTTATATTAAAAGACGTAATTTATATATGTCTAACTTTTTGAGGTTTTTGCTATGACTCTAGCAGGTAAGAACGTGTTTTTACGTTTGGTTTGTGTTATTGCTTTTTTTGTGTGTTCTGTTTCTGCTTATTCAGAACAAGAGAAAAAAAAGTATGGTTCATGGACAGAGATTGTCTCTGATATGGAAGTACATCTTAATAAAGCTTATGAAATATACAAGACAGATCCACGTGGTGCGTATAATGAAGTAAATACTGCATATTTTAGATTTTATGAATCTAAAGGTATGGAAAAAATTACTATGGCATATTTGGCGGGAAGTAGAAAAACTGCTGTTGAAAATGCCTTCTATGAATATAGAAAAAATGTTTTTTCTGATAAAGATGATGAGCTTATAAGGC
>CAUUAF010000150.1:0-3368 GCA_963543085.1 uncultured Treponema sp.
AGATGTGGAAGTGATAATACCTGAGGTCATCAAGACTTTTCCTGTTGTGTATATTAGGCAGAGCGCCTTTTGTTGTTCTAGGTTAGAATCTATAACAATTCCTGATAGTGTGAAAGAAATAGGGAAAGAAGCATTTCAAGAGTGTAAAAACTTAAAAACTGTTGTTTTAGGTAAAGGCGTGGAAAGAATTGGAGATTCTGCTTTTTACATGTGTTATAATTTAACTACATTCAATATTTTGACAATCAGAGAAATAGAGTATTATTCCACTGTTTTCCATCGTTGTCCTAACTTAAGTGATGAATCTAAAGCAAAAATTGAAGCTACAGGTTATAAAGGCAGTTTTTAGGACCACTAGTAGACTATGCTAAAAGAAGAAAAATAACAAATACATAATTTATAGGAGATTTATATATGAAAGCAAAAGGAAAATCATTGAAGTTTTTGTGTGGAATAAAGATTTTTGAAGTGCCGTTTTTTCAACGCCCTTATGTTTGGGAAAAAGATAATTGGCAAGAGTTGTTGGATGGACTTTTAGAAGAAGAAGCTCATTTTTTGGGTTCTATCATCATAAAATGGGAAGATGATGCAAAGGATGGCAAAAAAGCTATTATTATTGATGGGCAACAACGCGTCACCACTTTGAGCATTCTTATAAAAGCATTTTATGATTGCATGGAAGCTGAGAAAAACTTTATCGAAGAAGATGTAAGAAATGCACTTTTTTATAAGAGTGATACTTTCTCTTCAGAATATAAAATCTCTTTGCAACATTCTAATTTTGATTTGGATGCATATCAAAAAGTGATAGGAGAAGTAAAAAAAGAAGATTCTTCTTCGTCTTGCATTACGTCTCCATTCAAAGACAAAAAAATTACTGTTAAGAATGAAACAAATAGAATTGAGCGATGCTATAAGTTTTTTTATGAAAAATTGCAAAAGATTTATAATGAAGATAAAAACAAAGTGCAAAATCTATGGAAATCAATTTTTGATGATAAGCAAAAATTGATTGTACTCATAGAGCTTGACCAAAATGAAGAAGAGCAAAAGATTTTTGACACAATCAACAGTGCAGGCTTAAAGCTATCTTTTGCAGACATAGTGAAAAATGCAATTTATCAAAAATTGATGAGTTTTAATGCTGATAAAGAAGCTGTTCTAAAGGTTTATGAAAATACATGGAAAAAGATATTTGAAGATGATAAGGATGAAAGAAAATATTGGGCAAGCGATAAAAAGCGAAGCTCAGGATATTTAAGAATCCAAAACATCGAGCTTTTTTTGCTATCTTATGCTGTGATTAAAGATATTTTTAGCTATAAAAGGAGAAATACATTTTCTAAATTGACAAATTATTATAAAATAAAACTTGCAGAAATAAAAACTGAGGCAGAGTGTAAGGCTTTTATAAATGAATTGATTGAATATGCAAAACTATACGAAAAAAATTTCCCTATTATTAAGGAAGATGCCTCATTTAATTTTGAAGATTATAAAATACAACTCCTCAAAATATTAGATTCTCAAAATGTAACATCCTACCACCCCTACATCCTCTATCTTTTTGAAAAATATAAAGATGATGAGCGAGAATTAGAAATTGCACTTAAAGAAGTAGAAAGGTTTGTTGTAAAAACAACAATTATAGGCGATACAAAAAACTCAGGAGTTAATTGTGAAGATTTTGTGAAGAGTAAAGATCGCTCGTCTATACAAAGAAAATGTGCGGAAATAAAAAATAGTGAAATAAGAACAAAGATGAAGACGGGAATCAAAAACAATGATCTAAGCAAGATGCTTTTGTTTTGGATTGAGCTACATAGAAGATATAAATCTGGTAAATATGATACGTCTCATCTTAATTATAAATATCAACTAGAGCATATTATGCCTATTGAATGGAAAGAGTTTTGGAGAAAAGAGACGGTACCCTATGTGGACGAAAATGGTGATGCTATTGAAGATGAAACTGATGGAGTGCAAAAAAGAGATGAGATGGTTACATCACTTGGCAACATGACGCTTCTTTCAAAGAGACTAAACAAAGAAATTAGAAATTATGCGTTTAGAGTAAAGATTGAAGGTGATGGAAAGATAAAAGGTATAAAAGATTATAGTACCCTTTCTATTACTGTTGATGACATAATAAAAGGAGTATACGAGCAAAATAAAGAATGGAACGAAAAAGAAATTAATAAAAGAGCAGAACTTTTAGCAGGTGAAATTATCGAGATTTGGGGATAGGGATTTTTATAAAAATAAAATTATTAAGGAGATAAATATTATGAACATCAAATTTAATTGCAAAATTTTAATTGTTTTGTTGTTGGCTTTTTCACATCATCTTTGGGCAATTAAATTGCCTGATGGCACAGAAGCTGATATAAGCACTTTTGAAAGATATGAAAATAAAAAGTTTAAAAGTGTTGTCTTTTTGGAGACAACTGAATTTGAAAAACCTTTTGGCACTTTTTCTGCCACAGAGGCAACTTTTTATGAAAGTGGAGCATTGGAAAGTTTAACCTGCCAAAAGGGAACAGTAAAAACCCCACTTGGAGAGCTATCTGTGAGTGTAGGGGTACATGAATACGAATACCGCAATGGTCATAGTTATAGGTTTAAATGTAACAATGTAGTTTTTTTTCATGAAAAAGGTGGCATAAAAGAAATACATGTGAATAAGTTTTTTATTGACGAAGATTATGATGATGGTGTATTAGCTGGTCTACCTTGTAGAGATAATACTTTAATCACATTTTATCCTGATGGAAAAATAGAAAGCATCAAAACATATTTAGGTGAAGTACTTATGGAGACCCATGCACTCAAAACAAAATATGGGAATTTGTTGATTTGTGGAAGCTCTCCTACTTATCTTGATAGCGGTTACTATTTGCAAGGGTATGAATACACAATCAACTTATACAATAGTGGAAAACTCAAAACCACCACACTCGGAACAGGAAGGGTCTTAGGCTTATCGAATCCTTCTAGTGATTACCCGAAGTGGTTATCAATTCATGAGCCTGTCGTATTGAATATTCCTGATGTTGGCAAGTTAAAAATTGATGGGACTTTGGAATTCTGGGAAAATGGGAATGTAAAACGTGTTCATTTTCCAAAGAAGAAAACTTTTGAAGTAGGAGACGAGATTTTTTCTTGTGAGAGTTTGGAATTTTATGAAGATGGCAAAACTATTCATATTGTGGATGATGGTGTACTCAAATTCACTAAAGATGGCAAAATAGAAAAAGAAATAAAACAGGTAAACAAAAAAAGATAAAGGAAGTTTATTGTAGTGCAACCTCATACGTGGCTACATTCGTAGCCACAACCTGTCAGGAGCTAAAGCTCCTGCGAGGAGA
>CAUUAF010000151.1:0-3358 GCA_963543085.1 uncultured Treponema sp.
ATTATTAACCAATGTTGTAAGCACAGCTTCTGCTCCACCACCATTAGAATGAGTATATGTAATGAAAAGTATTTTTAATTTTTTAGTCAATTTTAATGAACCCTACATCATTATAAGAAAGAGAATTTCCAGTTATTGTTGCAACTCCTATAGCGTTAATTATAAAGGCATTTTCTATAGTTGCCAGCATAGCTACAGCAGGATTAACCAAGTATAAGTCAACAACATAACGTCCTGTTATTATGTTTTCAATTCTAAGTTCTTCTGTGAGAGTAAAATCTCCTATTGCTGTTTCTTCAGTTTTTTCAAAATGCCCTCTGTTATAGTATGCAAGTGGTGCTCCCATCTCACTTTTTAACCTTAATTCAATTGAAATATTTTGCTTAATCTTAGTTTTTCCTTTAATTTCAACTTTTAATGTTTCTCCTGCAATATAGTCAACCAAGCTTTCATTCTTCCCATTAACTTCAATAGAAAAAATCTCAATGTTTTTATCAATATTTTGTCTATCAAAAGTGATTGTGCTAGAAAACTGTGTGTTTTGTTTTACATATTCTGCAAGATTTACATCAATATCATCTGTTTTAGAAATTATTTCTCCCTTATCTAGTATAAAACCTTTGTTGCATAAAGCTTTAACAGCGACAAGATTATGGCTAACAAAAAGAATTGTTCTCCCTTGAGTTGCAGAAAGTTCACCCATCTTTGCAAGGGCTTTTTTCTGAAACTCTAAATCTCCAACTGCTAATACTTCGTCTGCAATTAAAATATCACAATTTAAGTGTGAAGCAACAGCAAAACCTAGTCTCACTGCCATACCACTAGAATAACGTTTTACAGGAGTATCTATATGTTTTGAAATACCACTAAATTCAATTATGGCATCTAATTTTGAATCAATTTCTTTTTTTTTCATTCCCAAGATTGAACCATTAAGGTAGATGTTTTCTCTGCCTGTAAGCTCTCCATGAAAACCTGTTCCAACTTCTAATAATGAAGAAACTCGCCCTCGTATTTTAACCAATCCTAATGTTGGCGTTGTGATTCTAGAAAGGATTTTGAGTAAAGTTGATTTTCCTGCCCCGTTCCTTCCAATAAATGCTACACGATCTCCTTTATGAATATCAAAAGAGATCTTCTTTAATGCCCAAAAGTCCATCGAATTTTTTCTATTGTCATATATACTTGCGTTAGGGTCTTCCTTACCTCTTTTTCTTGCGAACCACGACTGCACATCTCTAAAAAATGTGTCATTGTCAGTTACACCAAGTTTATACATTTTAGAAAGTTCTTCCGCTTTAATTACTACGTCACTCATTTTTTTTCTCTCTATGTTAAAATGCAATTGCTACACCAGGCAATGTCTTACTTTTCTTAAATTTAATAAATTTGAATGGATGAATGTTAATGGCATTGGGATACCACCCTGATATGGAATATAAGTCTATTACATTTATTGAAGGATTGTGTGAGAGTGGAATAATTAGATGAGAATTTAATAGCACCTGTTCCACTTCTGCAAGTTTTTTATATCGGTTTTTAATTTCGTCTTCTGCATTTGCAAGGCGTAGTAGATTTTCATATTCAGAACTGTTCCAAGCTGTGTAGTTAATGTTTGAATCAGGGCGAAACATCTCCAAAAAAGATGTTGGGTCTGCAAAATCTGCAATCCATGATAGCACTGCCATGTTGTAACCAGGTTTTTTTATGGCTTCATAATATTCTTTTTGGTTATATTTTTTTGTTTCAATAATAAAACCTAAAGGTGTCCATGCTTCTTCTAATATCTTAACCAAAGATTCATAGTATGTGTTTTCAGGAAAAATAATCATTATCTGTTTATTTTTGTCATTTAGCTCTATATTTTCCATAAGAGCTTTTGCTTTATAGATGTTGTATTCATCAATTCCTTGTACTCTAGGATATTCTGTTAGAGGAAAAACTAAAGTTGTTGCAGGAATTAAATACTGATTTCTCAGTTTTTCGTAAGGAATTGCTAAAAGTAATGCTTCTCTGATTTTT
This sequence comes from uncultured Treponema sp., assembly GCA_963543085.1. GTDB lineage: Bacteria > Spirochaetota > Spirochaetia > Treponematales > Treponemataceae > Treponema_B. The sequence goes on from CAUUAF010000151.1 coordinate 2,023, forward strand.
TCATCTTCAGAAGCTCCCTTATCTGTTCTAAAGAAAAAATATTCTGTTGAAAACATTGCACTAACATGTACTGTTCCTTTGTCTGCAATGTCTTTAACAATAGAAGTCTTATTGAGCCAGTTGAGATCTCCTAAGTTGAATTTATAGCTTGCATCATCATCTTCCAACTTTAAATATGCTTTAATTTTTGAAAGATGTACAAAGGATTCATCCCAATATTCCATATTTTTATTTAATATTATTTCATCTTCATTAATCTTTTCTACTTTAAATGGCCCACTCGAAATTGGAATAAATACATCACTAGCCTGTCTGAATTCCTTTTTTGAAAGGAGACGTGCAACATCTTTTAATTGTGATGGATGAACAGCACTAAAAGCATGATGGCACAATATTAATGGCAAATATTGACAAGGAGATGTTGTGTAGACAGTCAAAACCCTTTCACTTTCAACTTGTATACCTATTTGGTTTTTGTTTTTTAGCTTACCTAGTCTCCAGTCAGCAACTCCGTCAATGCAGTCTAAAAGGGAAGCATATGGACAACCTAAATCAGGAGATAAGAGATTAAGCCATGCCTCTTTGAATGTTGAGGCTGTTATTGCATCTCCATTTTCGAATTTAGCATTTTCTCTTATATTGAATCTCCATGTTCTACCACCTGTAACTTTCCATGATTCTGCTATTCCACCTATTGGCTCTAAAGTGAGTGGATCATAGATAAAAAGACCTTCGCATAAGGCTGTTAAAAGCTGAGCTTCATCTGCATTATATGAAACATGTGGGTGTAGCATAGGATAGCCTTCTGAAATAAACACACTCAATTCTTTTTTGTATTCTTCTGATTCTGTTTGTTTTTCTTCTTTGAGAGTTTTCTTATCTTTAGAAGTTTCATCTTCAGTGGATTCAGTAGAGTTTTCAATATTGTTTTCTGTTTTAACATCTTCACTATTGTTTTCAGAAAATGCTGAAAAATTTAGTATGAAGCAAAAAAACAAAAAAACAAAAGTATATTTCTTCATTACTACACCTCTTGGAATATAACCTTAAAACAATTCATCTTTTCGATGATACAATAATATTAAAAAATTTTCGATAGGGTAGTATTGGAAAAAACAATAAAGCTATTTTTTGCTTGTATTAGTTAGATAAATAATGATATAGTCGTTGGTTGATAGTTCTATCAAAATAATCATATTTTTTATTAAAGTCGTACATTAACTAGTGTTATAGCAGTACATTAGCTAATGTTATGGTTGTACATTAGCTAATGTACTGACTCCAAACCGTTCGATTTGCATATGTGAAGTCGAGCGATTTCGATATCGCAAGTCGA
>CAUUAF010000152.1:0-3350 GCA_963543085.1 uncultured Treponema sp.
CTATCAATACTTCTTTACCTTGCATATATCAATTTGATTTGTTAAAATGCTTTTTCCCAACATTCCACATAAATAGAGGAAGTTATGCAAGAAGAATTGAAATCACTTGAGCTAGAAAAATCATATAATCCAAAAACCTTTGAAAATTATATATATAAATTTTGGTTGGAAAAACAAGCCTTTGTTCCAAAGGATAGAGGTAAAGGTAAAACTTTTACTGTTGTTATGCCTCCTCCAAATGTTACAGGCATTTTGCATATAGGACATGCTCTGGACAACATCTTGCAAGATATAATTGTTAGATATAAAAGAATGTGTGGATTTGAGACTTTATGGGTGCCAGGTTGTGACCATGCAGGTATTGCAACACAAAATGTTGTTGAAAAAAAATTAAGAGCAGAAGGAATAGAACCTAAAACTTTAAAGCGAGAAGACTTTGTGAATCGCACTTTTGAGATAGCAATGTCTCACAAAGAGATAATTCAAAATCAGCTTCGCACAATTGGCGTTAGTGTTGATTGGGATAGGTTCCGTTTCACAATGGACTCATCTTCTTCTAAAGCTGTGAGTGAGGTTTTTTGCTCTCTTTATGAAGCAGGACTTATATATAAAGGTGAATATCTTGTTAATTGGTGTTCTTCTTGTGGTACCGCTTTGTCTGATGAAGAGGTGACACACGAAGATGAGTCAAGCTTTTTGTACTATGTCTTATATCCATTATTAAACGAAAAAGACGAGATTGTCTCTCATATTGAAATTGCAACAACTCGACCTGAAACAATGCTAGCAGATGTGGCTGTGGCATGCAATCCTGATGATGAACGTTATAAGGATATGGTTGGAAAGTTCGTTCTTTTACCAATCATAAATAAGAAGATTCCTATCATAGCAGATTTTTATGTTGATAAGGAATTTGGTTCTGGCTTAGTGAAAATAACTCCAGCACATGATAGGAATGACTGGGAAGTGGGTAAAAGACATAAGCTTGAAGTTATAAATATATTAAATAGGGATGGCACTCTTAATAATAATGTCCCAGAAAAATATCGAGGGCTTTCAGTTAAAAAAGCTAGAACATTGATCTTAAAAGAACTTGAAGAGCTTAAATTATTAAAAGAAACAAAAAAATTAAAGCACTCAGTGGGAAAATGCTATCGTTGTGGATGCACTATCGAACCATATCTTTCAAAGCAATGGTTTGTGAAGATGTCGGGAATGGCTAATGAAGCACTGCAAGCTTGGGAAAAAGGAGAGATTGTTTTTCATCCAAAAAAATGGGAAAATACATATACTCATTGGCTAAAAGGTATTCGTGATTGGTGTATTTCAAGACAACTTGTTTGGGGACATCGTATTCCTGTTTGGACATGTGAAAATTGTGGAGAAGTAATGGTTTCTCGTGAGAATATAACAGAATGTAGAAAGTGTAAGTCTTCTAATGTGAGCCAAGATGAAGATGTTTTGGATACGTGGTTTTCTAGTTGGCTTTGGCCTTTTTCAACATTGGGCTGGCCTCAGGGCTTGCCAGAAGAATGTAATGCTCCTGACTATAAAAAGTTTTATCCAACAAACACCCTTGTTACAGGTTATGACATTATATTCTTTTGGGTCTCTAGGATGATTATGTCAAGCTTATACTTTACGCACCAAGTGCCATTTCGTGATGTCTATCTACATGGTCTTATTCGAGATAAGAAGGGGAGAAAGATGAGTAAGTCTTTGGGCAATGGAATTGATCCACTCCTTGTAATAGAGGAGTATGGAGCTGATGCCTTAAAGTTTACATTGTCTTTTTTGTGTGCTCAAGGACAAGACATTTTAATTGATATGGATACATTCAAGATGGGCTCTCGTTTTGCGAATAAGATTTGGAATGCAACACGTTATATTTTTTCAAACCTTGAAGGTCGTCATTTAGTTCCTGTAAAAAGATGTGAGCTTAAAGAAATAGAAAAATGGATTATCCATTCTATAAATGAAACAGCTTTAAAAATTCACGAAGCTTTAGAAAGTTATCGTTATAGTGAAGCCTCTCAATTGGTTTATGAGTTTTTTTGGAATGATTATTGTGATTGGTATGTTGAAGGTTTAAAACTTTCTTTTAAGGAGGATGAAAAAGAAAAAGATAGAGCAACATCGGTCTACCTTTCTATTTTGGAAGAAGCATTGAGGCTTTTGCATCCATTTTTATCTTTTATTACTGAAGAATTGTATCAGAAACTTCCTATTAGTTGTGTGCAAAATTTTAGTGAAGAAGAACCTTGTATCAATCCACGTTCTGAAGTTTTAGCAATTAGTGAATATCCTAAGTATGATGAAAAAAGGAAAGATGATGATACATTCAAGAAATTCTCTTTAATGCAGAGTATTGTTCGTCTAATTCGTTCGTTACGATTGGATCTAAATATTGCACCAAGTGCAAAGTCAAAAGTCTATCTTTCTTTAGAAAAAAACTTTGAAAATATTATTAAAAATGATGATGGACGTCTCATTGAAATGCTTTCACGTTCTGAGTATATAAAGATATGGAAAGAAGAAGGAAAACCAAAGAATTCAATAGGTAGTGTTGGAAGTGGTTTTCAAGTTTTTATTCTTATTGATGGAGATGTTAAGATTGAAGACTTAAAGTCTAATTTCAACAAAAGATTGGAAGCCTTTGCAAAAGAAAAAAAACAAATAGAAGCAAAGCTTAATAACAAGGGATTTGTTGAAAATGCTCCTAGTGAAGTTATAGAAAAAGAGAAAAATAGACTCTTTGATATAGAAATACAATCGAATATTCTTAATTCGTATCTTGAAGATTTGGATAAGATCGTTTAAAAATATTCTTTTAGATATATACATGAATTATAAATATATTATATAATGTAGGGAATTATGGTTATAGCAATAGATGGTCCCGCAGGGTCAGGCAAGAGTACAATTGCAAAGTTATTGAGCGAACATTGTAATGCTATCTTTATGAATACAGGTAGTTTTTATAGGGCGTTGACTTATACTTTGTTAGAGAAAACAAAAAAAAATAACATGTCAATAGATTCTTTAACAGACGAATATGTGACTGATTTCGCAAAGAACTTGAATATTGGCTATTGTGACGGAAATATTTCTGTTGACGGTGTAGATGTTTCTCCTTTTTTGCGAAGTGATGAAGTTGAAAAATGTGTTTCTGCTATTTCGGCTATTCCAAATGTTAGAAAAGAAATTAATAAAAAAATCCAAAAGGCATGTGAAGGTTTGGATATTGTTAGTGAAGGTCGCGATGCCACAACAGTTATCTTTCCAAATGCAGATGTAAAGATATATCTTGATGCTGATGTTGAAACAAGAGCTAAAAGACGTTTTGAACA
>CAUUAF010000153.1:0-3332 GCA_963543085.1 uncultured Treponema sp.
TCAAGATTATTGAGGAGTAAATTCCAATATAATATCTCAATTAACATCATCAATTAAATTCTCCGATATGCTTAGAGTACATGCAAAGTGAAAATCCAAAATTTTTAACCACACAGATTATTACATATTTAGGTAATAAAAGGGTTCTAATTAGAAATATAGAAAAAGAAATTGAAATAATAAAAGCTGAAATAGGAAAGACTGACTTATGTTGTGCTGATTTATTTTCAGGTTCTGGTATTGTCTCTCGTATGCTTAAAAAACATAGCCATACGTTAATGGTGAATGATATTGAAAATTATTCAGCATTGCTTAATTCATGCTACCTAACCAACAAGAAAGATTATCCCAAAAGTCTTTGTGATTCATATCGCTTATCTATTGAAAAAAAATGTTTGAATAAAAAAATAGAAGGCATAATAGCAAAGCATTATGCACCTCAAAATGATGAAACAATTCAAAAAGGAGAAAGAGTTTTTTATACCCACGAGAATGCTCTTTTAATTGATACTTATAGATACTTGATTGATGAGATTGTGAAAGAAGAATGCTTAAAGAAATTCTTTTTAGCTCCCTTAATTGTTGAAAGTTCTATTCATGTAAACACTAGTGGGGTCTTTAAAGGTTTTTACAAAAATAAGTATACAGGGGTTGGTTCTTTTGGAGGAGCCAAAGCTGATGCATTAGCTCGTATTTATGGCAAAGTGGAATTAAAAGAACCTATTTTTAGCAATTTTGATTCTAATATAAAAATATTTCAAGAGGACTCAGTTAGTTTGAGTAGTAAGCTTGAAAATATAGATATTACTTATCTTGATCCACCATACAATCAACATCCTTATGGTTCAAATTATTTTATGCTTAATTTGATAATTAAAAATAAATTGGATGTGCCTATTAGTAAGGTTTCAGGCATTACTCAAGACTGGAATCGTTCTTCCTTTAACAAAAGAGCTTTAGCTTATCCTTCTATGGAAAAAATAGTGAATGCTCTTAATTCAAAATATATTATTATTTCTTATAATTCGGAAGGTTTTATTAGGTTTGATGAAATGGAAAACATGCTTAAAAAGTATGGAAAATTAAAAACGCTTGAAATACATTATAACACTTTCAGGGGAAGTCGCAATTTGAGAGGTCGAGAGATACATGTTAAAGAATATTTATTTGTGTTAAAGAAGGACTAATAAAATGAGTCAACATGATAGTTTACGAGAATGTATAGAACAACATAAGGCAAAAAACTTAAAATCAAAAATTGATGGCATTGTTTGCATTACTTTGATTTCTTGAAAGTCCTCTAATTCAACTAGGAACCTTTAAATACTCTAATTGCAAAAAATGCTTTTTTCAATTATGATTAAGATATATGTCCAAATGGATATATATCAGATTATAGGTTTTTGTTGTCTAAATAATTGGAGGAAAAAAATGAAAAGAACACCTTACTATGAAACTTTGTCAGCAAAGGGTGGAAAGTTTGTTGAATTTGCAGGTTATGAAATGCCAATTCAATTTGCGGGAATTGTGCAAGAACATTTGGCTGTGAGAAACAATGTGGGACTTTTTGATGTGTCTCACATGGGGGAGTTTTACTTTGAAGGTAAAGATGCAGAAAGTGCCATCAACTATCTTATTGCAAATGATATTAGGGGAATGAAAGATGGAGATGTTAGGTATACTTTAATGTGTAATGAAAAGGGGGGAATTGTTGATGATCTCCTTGTGTATAGATACAATCAAGAGAAATTTATGCTTGTTGTGAATGCAGGAAATCATGATAAGGATTTTGACTGGGTAAAAAAACATTTGAAAGGTGATGTGAAATTTACAGATCGTTCAAGTGAAATAGCTCAGCTTGCAATACAAGGCCCTAATTCTATTCCATTAATGAAAAAGGTTTTGGACGCAAAAGATATTCCAGAAGAGTATTATACATTCAAGACATTCCAATCTCCAAAAGGTGAGGTAATTGTTTCTCAAACAGGTTATACAGGTGAGAAAGGATATGAAGTTTATTGCCCTAAGGATTATGCTGTAGAAATGTTTGATAGGATTATGAAAGCTGGGGAAGAATATAAGATTGAACTTTGTGGTTTAGGTTGTCGTGATACATTAAGGCTTGAAGCTGGAATGCCTCTTTATGGACATGAAATGAATGAAGAAACTTTGGCCACAGAATTGACATTAAAACCATTCATCAAGCTAGAAAAAGAAGACTTTATTGGAAAAAAAGCATTGGTTGAAAACGAAGCCCAAAAGATTAGAAAAGGCTTTAAAATGGTTGATAGAGGAATTGCAAGACAAGGAGACAAAGTCTTCTTGGGAGATAAAGAAATCGGTTATGTAACCACTGGAACTTCTTCTCCATCATTGAATAAGATTGGTATTGGACATATCAGAATTGATAGAGGAATTAAAGAGACAGACATTTTTATCGAGGTTCGTGGAAAGAAATTAAAGGCTGTTATTTGCCCTACTAGTTTCTTAAAAGAGATTAGAGGGGAGTAAGATCTATTTATGAGAGTGCTTTTTAAGAGCTACTGTTATATATTACAAGGAGATAATTATGGAAATTAAAAAAGAGTTGAAGTATTTGGAAACACATGAGTGGTTTGATTCTAATGCTGGAACGGTTGGTATTAGTGATTATGCTCAAGGAGAAATGGGCGACGTTGTGTTCGTTGAGTTACCAGAAGTAGGAGACACTGTTACAGCAGATAAATCTTGTGCAACTGTGGAATCTGTTAAGGCTGTATTTGACATTATTAGCCCAGTTTCTGGAGAGGTTGTTGAAGTGAATGAAGAACTCTCAGATGCACCAGAAAAGATTAACGAAAATGCTTTTGCTTCTTGGTTCTTTAAGGTGAAGGTTACAGGTGAATCTTCAAAGCTTATGGACGCTTCAGCTTACGAGAAGTTGTGTAAATAGGTTTTCGTTGGAGTAGTTTTTGGGTATGATAAGACATTGTTGTACCCACATATTGGAGGCTTTATGTCAAACTACATTCCTCATTCAGTTGAGGAAACAAAAGAAATGTTGAAGGTTATTGGTGTTAATTCTATCGATGATCTTTATGAAGGGCAATGTCAGGATTGTGCATTGCCTAATATTGGAGAGGGTAAAACCCAACTTCAAGTTGAGCGTTTTTTTGATAAACTAGGTGCAAAAAATACTGTTTTTAAAACTATTATGCGCGGAGCGGGAGCTTACGATCACTACACTCCTCCGGCAGTCCGCCAGATGGCATCTCGAGAAGAGTTTTTAACTGCTTACACACCATATCAACCAGAAATGAATCAAGGAGAACTACAAGCAGCTTTTGAATATC
>CAUUAF010000154.1:0-3203 GCA_963543085.1 uncultured Treponema sp.
TTAAAAAGGTCAAAGAAAAAGCTCCATACATAGACATTTACAGCTTTGAAGTGGGTTTGGAAGTTTTGGTTGAATTCATCCTTGAATGCGTGGAATCAGGTCTCGATGTTGATCTCTTTGGACTCGGCACAGTAGGGCTTAAAGGCAAGGGTAGCCTTAAAGTTGATGAAGCTATGTCAAAAAGCCTTGAAGGCGTCTTTAACAAAAGAGATGACGAAGCAAAAAATGCTATCACTACATCAGCAAATCAAGTAGAAGCAACAGAAGAAAACATGGTTGGAAGCTATGAAAAAGAGCTAACTCAAATAGCAAAAAAAGATGTGGAATTAGCAATTCAATTTAGCCCTTCTAAAAATGTGAAAAAGCATATAAAAGAGCATGTTGAAGTATCTAATATAAGCTTAAAAGTGAGAAAACCTAAAATAAAGAGCATAGAAAAAGTGTATTCTGGAAAAGGTGCAGAAACACCTAGCATAATCAAGATTAAAGGCGAAGACTTAAAAGTAGTGGGAGAGAGTTCAAGCTTGTATATAAAAACTAGTGATGAAATATTTCAAATACCAAAAGAGGCTATAATACACAATGAGCCTAAAATGCTAATGATTGTGGCGAATGTTCCATTAAAAGAAGGCGAGGCTTACAGCATTCATTTAAGCACACAGTATGCAAAGATGGGAAGGAGAGAAACTTCAATCATAAGACGGTGCGTGAAAGAATTTAGGTTTGAAGAGACTATTGTACCCCCTTTTAAAAAAGTGGTGTAAGCTTTGTAATAAAGCCTTCATTATTACTTACTACTAAAAATATCTTTCCAATTACTGTCAAGAGGTTTATCAGCAGAAGATAAGTTGATGTGACAATATCCATTTGGATTTTTATCGAGATAATCTTGATGATATTCTTCTGCTAGCACGAAATGTTTTAGTGGTAAAACTTCAACTAAAATTTGCTCTTTTATCTTTTTTTGCATGGCTTTAATAAAAGCTTCTATCTCTGGTTTTAAGCTAGGGTCTTTATAATAAATGCCAGTCCTATATTGGCGGCCTACATCCTCTCCTTGTTTGTTAAGTGATGTAGGGTCTATCACGCTAAAAAACCTCATTAATAGCTCTTGCAAACTCACAACATTATCATCATAAAAGATTTGAACCGTCTCGGCATGGTCAGTTTCTTTTACTTCTTTATATGTTGTTTTATCACTGTTACCATTAGCATACCCTGTGTTAGTTTCTACAACACCATTAACTTTTTTGAAATATCCTTCAACTCCCCAAAAACATCCACCTGCAAAATATATTTCTTTCAAATTTTTATCCATAACTTCTCCTTAAATTAAAATGCATTCACAGTGTCAATTTTCTTTGTACACTTATAAATTAAAAATACATCAAGATTAAAACTATATTTATCTTAAAATTTCCTGAACTTACGTTCCTCTCTTTTTTTACTATTAAATCTCTTTTCTTCTTTTCTTTCATCAAGATGGATATGAGGAACATCTTTATTTTTTTTGGAAAGACGAGTTGCCATTAACGCTGCCTTATGTGGCAAAGAGGCTAGAGAAAATTTATTTTGTACTTCAATACCATCTATAAAATGTGGTGGAATTGAAAGGAGCGTACTCAACATATCAGCGATTTTTTTCTTAGTGCAACCATCTTTACGACCCCATGCAATGAATATCGGAGTCATATCTTCCAACTGTTTTTTATTTCTATCTTTTTTGGATTTTTCACTATACAATGGTTTTATATTCTTATATTGTGAAGGAGAAAGATAGGAGTTGTATTGAAGTTGCAAAACATAAGAAAGAATATCCTCTGCAGAGCCATACTCAAGAAGTTTATTTGTAAAAGCTACAAAAGATTGATCAGGGCTTGTTTGAATTGTTTTTTGTAGGTTTTCTACGATAGAGAACAAAAGCCTTGTTCTTTTATTTTCAAGCACTTCTTTTATGGAAGGAATTTTCTCTTCCTTTATATTGAAGTTTGTGGCACGCTTAATATACTCCATCTTTTTTATTTCGTTAGGACGAACAAAACTTACTGCAATTCCACTTTTTCCTGCTCTTCCTGTTCTTCCTATTCTATGTGTATATATTGCACTATCGAATGGCAAGGCATAGTTTACAACATGGGTGAGCCCTTCAACATCAATGCCACGAGCTGCCACATCAGTTGCGACTAAAATCTTTATATGCTTATTCCTAAAACGTAATAATATTTTCTCTCTTATACTTTGAGGAATGTCTCCGTGTAAGGCTGCGACTTGATAGTGTCTTTCTTCTAGTGCCTTTGCAACTTCGTCCGTATCAATCTTTGTTTGACAAAATACCAACGCATAAAAGTCTTCACTTACGTCAATCAACCTTGCCAAAGCTTCTACCTTATCCTTTTCACTAACCATCCAGAAAAATTGTTCTTGCAAAGTAGGAAGTTCGTCTTGAGCTTCTTCTTCAATTATCTCATAGTTGCCCATAAAGTCGCTTGCAATCTTTAGTATGGGTTTTGGCATAGTTGCAGAAAACATCAATATTTGAGCTTTTTTGTTTGCTTTTTCAAAAATGCCTTCAATGTCTTCAACAAATCCCATATTAAGCATCTCATCTGCTTCATCTAATATAAAGTATTTGATTTTTGAGATGTCGAGAGAGCCACGTTCCAAATGATCTTGTATCCTTCCAGGAGTACCCACAACAATTTCAGCCCCATTCTTTAATCCGTGAAGTTGTTCACCCATAGAAGCTCCACCATACACTGTGACTGTTCTAGGGAATTCCTTAAGCACAAAAGAATTGATCTCCTTTCCAACTTGTAAGGCTAATTCTCTCGTAGGAACTAAGATTAACGCTTCCACAAGACCAGTTTTTTGTGTAATCTTTTGTATCAGAGGAAGAGCAAAGGCAGCAGTTTTTCCTGTTCCTGTTCTAGCTTTCGCTACAATATTGATGTCTTCTGAAAGAAGACGCGGAATTGTCAACTCCTGAATTGGAGTAGGCTTTTCAAAGCCTTTTTTTTCAATAGCTTTAAGCACATCTTCGCTTAAATTAAGTTCTTTAAATGTATTCATAAAATCACCGAGACCGCCAAGTCTACCAGAAAAATCTATATTATGATAGAGTATTACAACGCTGAGATATTCTTCAATTTGGGTGCTTTGGTTTTAAGTTTAAAAGAAAATCGATGATTGCTTGATAAGCTCAA
>CAUUAF010000155.1:0-3200 GCA_963543085.1 uncultured Treponema sp.
TTCCAACCATCATCAATAGCTGAAATTGTAGTTTTTGCCTTCATATTATTACAAAAACGTACTACATTTTCTTTTGCTGTTTCGTTATCAACTAAAACAGTAAATGAATTATTTGCTTCAAATGCTTTTTTTGTTCGGACTACTGGTTCTGGGCAAGAAAGACCACGTACATCAACTTCCATCATAACACTCTCCTTATTTATTCTTTATTAAATAATAAACACTTATAAATGTTGTAATTAATAGCCCAATAACTACAGCAATCATTCCTGCAACAGTAGGTCCATTGCCAGATGAAGCAAGCCCAAAATTGTGTGCAAAAGCAGCTCCTGCAACCAAGCCTACAACAGTGATAGCTGAGTCTGTATTACCTTCTCCTGTTAAAATAAGTTGCCTTAAGGGACATCCGCCAAGCAAAACACTTGCCCAACCCACAAGCACCATGCCCAAAGCATTCCATAAGCCATCTGTATGAGCTACAGGCTGACCTGCCATTCCTAACTTAAATGAGCCTAATATTAGCGAACCCACAAGCACCGTAACCACAATTGCCACACTTCCCCATAAAAGATGAAAATCTTTTAGCATAATTGCGTCTCTGATACCACCTGCAGTGCAAAGTCTACTGCGTTGTGCAAAAGCTCCAACCACAAGCCCTATGCCAAGCGAAAGAATGATAGGAGCATGCATTGAACCAGGTCCTTTTTCACTAAAAATAAGAACAGCAGGGAATGCAACCAAGAGTACCAAAAAGCCTAACATAACTATAATGGGAAGAACACCTTCTTGTTTTGACTGATTATATGTGCGACTAAGAGAAAAGTTTTTGTTTAAGAAAAACACACCTATTCCAATCCCTACAACAAAACCAACCAGCCCAAAGACAGCATTCATATCTCCAGCTCCCAACCTCAAAAACATACGCAATGGGCAACCTAAAAACATCAAAGCTCCAATCATCACAAAAAAACCTAGTATGAAGCGAGTAAATATAGCAGAACCAGCTCGTGGTTTGAATTCTTTCTTTGCGAAAGCGATGATAAAAGCTCCTAGAATGAGTCCTATAATTTCAGGACGCATATACTGAACCACAGGTGCATTATGTAGTTTCAATGCTCCTGCCATGTCACGCAAAAAACATGCAATACAAAAACCCATGTTTCCAGGATTTCCAAACTTCACTAAAACAAGAGCAGAAATACCAATCAGCACTCCTGTTAAAATAACCATAAGATGTTTTTTCATATACTCTCCTTCTAAAAAATAATCACGGAAGAAATATATATTTTTTTATTCAAAATGTAAAGAGGGAATGACGTTGCAAAAATACTGACTAAAGCTACACTACCATTATATTTTTTTTACAAAAATACTAGAATAATCAATGTATTGTAAAGAAAAACAAGAATCTACTGACAAATTGCAGAACCATCACCTTCCACATCAAACCTCCAACCTTTGTCTTTAGCTATCTTTGTGTTAGATGTGCTAGATCCATGATTTCCTGCAATTGCAAAACCATTATTGTTATCAACAGGTGGATTAATATTTAAAAACAATTGATTGAGACTACAAGCAGTAAATTCATTATCTTTAATATTTATAACATTTAATTTTATATTTTTACTCAAATCTAGATTTTTGAGTTTATTCTTATTGCATCTAAGTTCCTCTAGGGAAGGCAACATTGAAACATCAAGAGATTCCAACGCATTATTTCCTAGGTCAAGATAGTCAATCAATACATTGCTTTCAAGATTAATAGAACTAAGCTTGTTGCCTTTAAGACGCAACTTTTGCAATTTTTTTAAGTTTGAAAGATTTATATAAGAAAACCCTGAATTTTCTAAATCTAGTGACTTTATTAATTGATTATTATCAAAAACAATTTCTTTCGAATATTTATTATCCCCTGCAGTAAGCACTTCTAATAATGAATTATTAGAAATATCCAACTCTGTTATATCAGTATTATAGCAAGTTAAGACAGTTAGTTTTTTATTTTTACTCACATCAAGTTGTGTTATCTTATTATATCCACAGTAGAATTCTTCTAATTCTCTACAGGGTGTTAAGTCAATTTCTGTTATCTTATTATCCGTTACATGCAATTCTCTACAAGCTGGGATAGTAGCTAAATCGAGTTTAAGTATCTTGTTTTGAGAAAGACGAATAACTTCTAAATCATTGGAATTATAAAATGATATATCACTTATATATTTATCCTGTGTAGCGTCCAAAAGCCTCAAGCTTCCATAAATCTTAACTTCAGCTGGAATATCAATTCTTCTAGCGATTTTACTAGCTTCTGTTGAAGCAAAGGTGTAATCAGTTTTTATTCCATCACCAAAATCAATTTGCACAACACTTCCAGCCTTTTTTCCTGCAAGATGAAGAGTAAGATACACATCATCCTTTCCATTTATTTCAGGAATCTTAAAAACAATATTAGGTTTGGACTCATCAAAAACAATCTTACTAAGCTTTAGAGAAAAGCTCACATCCTGCTCAACATCGTAATAAAAAGATTTAAGCTTTTGATGGCTTTTTTCTGAATTGATTAGCCAGCTATCCACTTCCCAGTTATAATCTTTAAACACAGCATACACAGTTATTCTTCCACTATTGATTCGCTCTCCTGTCTTCACCTCAACTCCCTTTTCGGTAAAAACTTCAACCACTGCCACATTCTCATCATCTGAAGAAAAATTAACCAAGTATGTTTTTTTAGTATCAAGAGTCTCATTATTAATAGAAGACACACCTTTGCAAGAAAAGATCAAACACACTAAAACAAAAACCAAGCTCAACTTTTTCATAATCTTCACCTAAACCACATTAAGATCATAAAATACACAAGGAAAGCATTGACTAACTATTGTGAATAAACTAATCAATGCTTTCCTAGATATAAAGTTATTTAAAAGTAAAATCTTTTATAATCTTCAAAAGACAACTTAAAATTATTTAACTGTAACTATAAACTGACAAGATTCCACAACTTTATCTTCATAATAAAGAGTCACATCAAGAGTATGTTTTCCAGTTGCTAAATTAATAGTTGCTCCAGCAGTATCTTGCTTTCGATCAAATCTTATATGATTATTAGCCCTTACTTGCCCTGTTATCTTATCAAAATACACTTTACCAGAAGTAGAATCTTTCATAGAAAGCTTAAATTTAGTTACATCTGTAATATC
>CAUUAF010000156.1:0-3183 GCA_963543085.1 uncultured Treponema sp.
CTAAAGTACGACCTAAATCCCAAGATTTTTTTTACTTTTTCAGTGTAGTGTGTTTAGCATTCTTTATAATACTACAATCACTCTGGCTTAATATTTATATCTTGATAAAATATCTTGAATTATATTAGACTCAAAAGTAGAGCATACTTTTTATTTAATTCATGTTCATTTTAAGGAGTAAATATGAAAAAACTTTTTGTCATCTCTTGTTTTTTATTGACAATGACTATTGGTTTCCAAGCTTTTGCAGAAAACAAAGCTGGAACTAATAAATTGGGAGGAATAATTGGTATTCCTATTGGTCTTTCTTTTTCACACAATTTTACAACGCTTGATCAGATTGATTTAACAGTTGGTCTTTTCCCTGGAGTTGTAGGGCATTATTATGGAAGATATTTTGGTGGCGACATTGCATTAGGCTATCTTAGAACTGTGGCTCAGCCAAATATAAATGGTGCTGTATGTCCTTTTGAAATTGGTGGCGGTATTTCATTTACAGGTGCTCTTCTTTATGGTTTTTCTTCTTGGATGACTGCTTATTTTGATATGAGGTGGGAAATATTTTTTGCTTCAAGCCCTAAGTTTAATATGTTTTTGGATTTTTCTCCAGGCATCGGTTTTTATTTAGGAAAGAAATCCTATGTATATTATGCACCACGTGGTGGAATAGGTCTTAGAGCTGTGCTATAAAAACTTTTTTAGTTTTCCTTAAAAAAAGCCCTATTCATTAGGATGACTAATGAATAGGGCTTTTTGTTGGTATTGAAGTGTTTGTTAAATCTTGAAGTTGTGAATCTTATCATTTAATGAGTTAATAAGTTCAGTATGTTTTTGTGTGATTGTATTTACTTCCTGTGTAGCACCATTTATGTGCATAATTCCTTCTGACATTTCATTCATACTTAAAGTTATGTTGCTAGTTAAATCTTCTAGTCTTGATATAATTTGCGATATCTCTTTACTACGCTCCAGGATATTTTTAGAGCCATCTTTTACTGTGTCTGTAACATCGTTTATATCTCTAGTAGCTTCTAGTATTTCTTTTCCACCAACTGACTGTTCTTGCATTGCACTTGTAATAACATCTTCTTGATTTGAAATTTGATTTGTTAACTCATAAACTTCATCAAATATTTTTTCTGCTCCTTCACCTGCAACAATTAAGTTCTCAATAATTTCGATAGATTCTTTTAAAACACTTCCTATCTGTTTTCCTTGTAAGTTGGATTCTTCAGCTAGTTTTCTAATTTCGTCAGCAACAACAGCAAATCCTTTTCCTGCTTCTCCTGCATGAGCTGCTTCAATTGCTGCATTCATGGCAAGAAGGTTGGTCTGACTTGCAATATTTTGGATTACTACGCTTGCTTCCAATATTGAACCAGAAAATTCTGCAATCTGTCTTGTAACAGCATTTGCCTTATTAGCTCCTTCTTTACCCAGCTTTGTTTTGTTATACAGGTTTTTTATTAAAGCATTGTTTTGTTCTAGGATATTTGTGATTGAAGTGATATTTGCAACCATTTCTTCTATAGATGAAGAAGAACGTCCAACACTAGCACTTTGTATTTGAATACTTTCAGTTAGGTCTTGGGTGGTTTTTATAATATTGGTAGTACTATGTTCAACGTCATTAATACAATTTGATTGTGTTTCAATTTGATTTTTCACACCTTCAACATTTCCTGATATTTGGTATACAGAACTTGCAGTTTCTCTCATATTGTAAGATAGATTTTGTCCCATGTCATTCATTTCTTTTGATTGAGAGAGAAGACCAGATACCATGTCGCACATGTTGTCCATAGTTGCATTGAAATAGCTAATCATTTCTCCAATTTCATCATGTTTATCATATTTTAAGCGATCACTTATGTCTCCTTTTGCAATTTTTGAAAAAACTATTTTTATTTTGGCAAATTCTATCGAAACTTTTTTGAAAAACATAAATGCCAAAATTAATAAAATAACAAAAAGAGAAAAACCTGCAATAATCATACTTTGAAATATGCTATAAAATGAAGCTAATAACTCTCTTTCTGTTATAAAAGTGATGATTTTCCAGTTTAAGCCATTTATAGGAAAACTATATACATGCCATTTTTCACCATCCATTTTTATAACAAGTTTTTTATCTGTTGAATTTGCAATTTCTGTAAAAGCTGGAATGCCTGAATCTTTCAACATCTTAAAATTAGTATCTTCGTGTTTTGGATCTGCTAGAATAGTTCCATCATTTTGACATAACATAACATAACCTGTGTCTCCTATTTTCATTTTCTTTATGAATTCAGTTAATTCAGAAAGACTTACGTCAACGCCTAAGCTTCCAATAAATTCATTTTGAGAAGAAAGTAATGCACGAGCAAAGGTTACTACAAGTTCTCCACCTATTGCAGCTTTATAAGCATTAGTTATTGCTACATTTTTTTGGTCACTATAAGTTTTTTTGTACCATTCTCTGGTTCGTGGATCATAACCACCTTTCATTTTTTGTCTTGAAGTAGCTTGACCTCCCCATTTTGTTCCAAGATAGACAACTGCAAACTCTGGGTGCATTTGATGTGTATTTCTAAACACTTGATTTATTGATGCTGCATTGCCTACACCTTCAACATCTTTTACAAGTATTTCTCCACTATCATTTACATAACTATGAATAGATTCATCTGCATTTTTTACATAAGGATTCTCTAAAAGGATTTGCACTAAAGCATCATTATTTTTAACGAATAACTGAAGCATTTGGTCAACTGAATTTACTTGTTGATTAAGTGTTTGTTCAAGCTGATAAACACTTGAGTTATATACTTTCATACCTATTATAGTGCAAATACAAGCAACTAAGAAAATAATTATAACAGAAAGAATGAAAATAAATTTTGTTCGTATAGATAGTGTTTTGTCTGTCTTTTCCATAAGGGCTCCTTAAAATAATAGGGGTTGTATTATATATTGGAATGTAAAATATTGTAAGCTCAAAAATATTTAACTTTTATAGATTTATTTATAAGATTTCCCAGCCAAACTTCTTGTGACACACTGAATACTTAGTAGTTACTTTTATGAAAAATGTTTTGAAAGAATAAAAAAAGAGCCGACTTTTTATGGTCGGCTCACCTTATCAGGTACCAGCACCCCGGTGGGTGGGAGGGAGACCGAAGTGCCGATGATTATTTATCGGTT
>CAUUAF010000157.1:0-3102 GCA_963543085.1 uncultured Treponema sp.
GGGTCATTTAAATTAGCACGATTATCTATAGATCTGAGAATTGAACACAACATAAATTCAACAAAGATTCCTGCATTATTTTGTTCTGTACTTTGTTCAATAGCTTTATAATATTCAGCTTGATTTTCCCAAATCATATTTTCAATGGGAAGATTTGCAAATATAGGATTCCATTCATTTAAAAGTAACGACTGCCAAAAACGTCCCATACGTCCATTAGCATCTTCAAAAGGATGAATAAACTCAAAATCATAATGAAACACACTACTTTTAATAAGGATATGATCTTTAGAATCTCTTACCCATTCAAATAACTCACTCACCAAAGATGGAACCAAATTAGCAGGTGGAGCAAAATGCACTATTCCTTCCTTACCTGCAACACAAACACCAGTTTTTCTAAAATGTCCAGGGTGATCAACCAAACCTAGTGCCATAATCTCATGGGCTATAAGTAAATCCTTTATTTCATAAGGATTGAAATCAATAAACTTATCATAAACCTTTATTGCATTTCGAACTTCTTGAACTTCCTTTATTGGAGCAATAACATGATGACCTTCAATAAGAGCCGTAACTTGTTCTTCTGTCAAAGAATTACCCTCTATTGCAAGAGAACCACGTATTGTCTTCATTCTATTTATTTTTCTAAGCTTTATACAATCAGATTGCTCAAGTCTGATTGCATAACGCTCCAACTTTGCTGAGATTTCTGAAATGAGATTTATTGCTCTTGCAGTTATTATAAATTCTGGCTTGTATGACATCACCATTCCCATTTTTGATTAATTAGCATTTCTCTAATTTAAATTCTCATCATCATTAAAAGAATCAAAAGACGCTAAACAGGAAGTAGTTCTTCTCTCTAGCCACAAACTTTTTGTAACAAAAGCATTCTTCCTACTCTGCTACATTAAAAAACTTGCAACTATTCTTATAAAGAATTTCCGACAACTCCTCAACATCTTTTCCTACAAGACGAGCCATAAAATTAACCGTTGCCACTATATTGGCAGGCATATTTCTTTGCTTGGTAAACTGACTCGGTGGCAAAAATGGACTTTCAGATTCCACAAAAACACGATCTAAAGGTAAATATTTCAAAGTAGCATGCAGATTAGTAGCATTCTTATATGTAACATTACCTGCAAAAGAAAAATACACAGGAAGAGAGAGAGCTTGCCTTGCAAATTCAACATCTTCAGAATAACAATGAAACACTGCTCCTTTTTTAGGAATTCTATCTTTTAATATATTCAAAATATCCTTTCCTGCTTCTCTATTATGAATGATAACAGGCAAATCATATTGCCTTGCAATATCGAGATGAGAAATAAAAAGTTCAATTTGACTACGCTTATCTCCATAACGTTTGCAATAATCAAGCCCTGTTTCCCCAATGGCAACCACAGGACATTCTGAAATCTTTTTTGCTATTGTTTTTTTCCAATCTGGAGGGCAGGCTGTAACTTGAGATGGAGAAACTCCAATAGCATGAAGCACAGCTGGCTCATTCTTTAATTTTTCATAAACCTCAGAAAAATCACGGAGACTATTACAAATACTAACTATCTTACTCACTCCCTTAACTTCAGCTTGTTGCAAAACTCTTAATAATTCAACTGGATCATCATTTATAAGCCCCAAATGAGCATGTGTATCAAAAATCTTCATAAATTCTAATCTCCTATCTTTACGATTATAAACAAGAAAGAAAAAAAATAATAGACCTTTTATCTTATTTTCGCCTTGAGCGGATAGGCATTTTGGCAATAGGAATTATTAACCACGAAAAACTTTGAATATTGGAATTTTCCATTTCGTTTCTATTACGTCCAATATTTTATTCTGAATGAATACTATCAGTAGGCTAATTAAAACAACAAAAATATATTTTAAGCTCCAATGCACATTTGGAATTAAGTGTTCGGTCAATCGTAAAACTAAAATATGCCAAAGATAAATCCATAGTGTTGATTTGCTTATAAATACAATCACTTTATTTTTTCCTAGAAAATTCAATTTTGATTCAAATTGCATCAATAAGAAAATATACAAAAAAGCATGTGCTAAAAACAAATGACGTGGTGGATATTTATAATTTTGAGTGGAACAATACACTCCAAACTTATAAAAACATAAAACTTGCAAAATAATAAATCCAAAAAAAGAAAATAAAAGGAAAAGCTTTTTTTCTTTCTTTGCAAATCTTTTCCAATTCAGACCAAACAATAATACAATACCATAAGGAATCAAATAATAAACCGTACACTCAATTATTCTATAATCCATCCACAACCTATACTTGCAGGCAAATTCATACAGAATGTATATAAATGCTATTAAGCCCCATGTATATAATTTTGAGAAATTTACTTTCTTCAAAAATGGAACAGAAAAAGCACAAAGCAGATAAATTCTTATAATCCATACATATCCAATAGAGTCATCCTGAAGCAGATAGGATTTCAAAATGATATTCTTTTCTGGTAAACCGTTCTTTGAGAAAATATATAATAGAATAAAATATAAAGAAAGAAAAATCCATGTAGGAATTAATAATCTAAAAATACGCTTTTTTAAATACGCAAAAATACTTTCACTTCTCTCAAAAGAACCATTAGTAAGGCAACCAGAAACAAACACCATTAGAGGAACATCAAAATTTCTTATTGCTAAAAGCCAGCTAGGAATTGGTATATGTGCAAGGATAATCAATGCAAGCCCAAATGTCTTTAAAAAATCAAGATAATTATTCCGCTCATTTATCATTTTTTTTCAATTTTTTTCTTCCTTAGGATATGCATAAAAATATTAAACTCAAATTTTTATGCAAATGATCAGCCCCTAGGCTGTAAACGTAACATTGTTTTAAGCTACAAAACTAATTAATTATGTGTATTCTTTGAAAACGACGTTAAAACACATCGCAAATCATACTTAAATTCTGTAAAATTGTCATCCATAAAAATCTAAAAATATGATATAATGCTCAGAATTTAGAAAAATCCAGACTTTCTTTTATATCTTGCTTAAAAGATTTTAATTCTACATTAGGACATGTTATGGTTGTACATTAGCTAGTGTTACGATAGTACATTA
>CAUUAF010000158.1:0-3045 GCA_963543085.1 uncultured Treponema sp.
TAAAAGTACAACATTTAGTATAATGTATGTTTTGGATAAAAACTACACCTGAATACTAAAACTGCCTTCATGACATACACCCAAATCATATTTGTCAATTGACGTTACTCAGATGATGTCTAGCTTTAATTCATACATTTTTTAAATCTTAAAATATAAGCTATTCGTTTTTTAGTTTTGAGTAGCCTTGCATAAAAGATGAGTGTAATGAGCTCGCATTTTCTTTTGTTAATGGAATTATATTTGTATTATGCAAAGATAAAAGAAATGCAAGTGCATTTTTTTCAAAGATTGAGGCCATATATATCGTTTCATCTTCTTTTTGTGAAAAGCACAAAATACCAACTCCAGCAATAATTATAACATTACATTTGGTGAATAATTCTTTAGAAAATCTTTCTAAAAAATCTATATCTTCGGCGTTTGAAATAAGAATTGCATAAGCTCCAATGATTTGGGCAGCATCATCAAAATATGCAGGAATCCCTCTAAGCTGGAATTCTTCTATACGCGGAAACATATCTATTTTTATTTCTTTTGCAATATATTGACTTACAGGCAACGTACTAAATGTGATGAAAGAAATGTCATAAGATTCATTAAATATTATAGAACATAAATTATTTATGATATGGTTCTCAATCTCATCAGGAAAAGTTGATTTTGTATATGTTTGTAACTTTCCATTTTTCTTTAAAAAAATATTATTATTTTTTAGATTTCTCAATATTAAAGTTTTTGCAAATTCTTCAAGTGTCTGGACTATATGAAAAGCTTCGTCAAAACCAGAAGCAAAACACAGCACTCCATGAGATGCCATCAAAACTATTCCTGTATAAATCAAAGAAGGATAGTCATTAGATTTGTTAAACGCTTTTATTATATTTTCAGCAATGTTTTTAGTGCCACCTTGTGCATACTCAGCTATAGGAATCTTTTTTCCTAAAATAGATTTATATTCATCTAAAACTTCAATGCTTCCTTCTTTTTTTGCAAAGAATAAACTAAGCAACGAAGCAAATCTTTGATGTGTATGCAATATAAAAGAAATATTTGGATAATTATTATAAATGCTAGAATGAATAAGCAACTCGGAAGAAGGTTTTTTCCCACCAACAAATGTAAGATATTTAAGATCAACTATTGGAATATCTTCAGGTTTTAGATTTATGTATGAAGCACCAGTAGGGCTAATAGCGAAACACTGCCCGTCAATGCGTATACTCACATTTCCCCATGTTCGCTCAACCAAGCCTTTTTCAGATAATAAATTACCGGCTTTTATTATGAGTTGCTTATGCTCTAAGCTCATGATTATAAAACACTTTGTCTAATGTTTTCTTCCTCTATGAAAGATTTCACTTGACCTAGCATATCAGCAAAATCTATAGGTTTTTTCAAAATTAAGTCTGCACCTTTTTCCTTTAATTCAGCATCCACAGCATCTCCTTCGAGACCTGTAATAACTACTACAAAAGGATTATTATAAGTTACATCCTGCTTTATTTTAGAGCAAATCTCTTTTCCTGAAACCCCAGGTAAATCTAGATCCAAAAACACAATAGACGGTTTGTGTTTTATAAGTTTTATACCAGCATCAAAACCATCAAAAGATTGATAAATCGTAAAATCTGAAAGCTCTTTTTTCAAAAATGAAGACAAAGCATCATTAAAAGACTTATCATCGTCTACAATAATCAAAGAATCTTCTGCACCAGACAAAGCCTTAGGAATACGCATACCACGTTCTTTCATAAAACTAATAAGATCGTCATGGTAAACTCTATACTGCCCACCTGGCGTAACAAATGCTTTTAGATGATTGCTTCTTATCCAGTTTATTGCTGTTTGATTGACCACACCACAGATATTGGCTACTTCGAGGGCTGAATATATCCTCATTTTCTTTTTAAATTTGACATTTTTTTCCATGTATCGTAACCCGTAAATAAATTAGAATATTAAAGAAAACAACGAGCGCACCAGAAAGATACACGCCTTCTAGTAAACACTCGTCATACATAGCAAAAAATTGTTTGAATACTAACGTTTGCTGAATTGGAAGCGTCTTCTGGCCCCTTTTTGACCATACTTCTTGCGTTCTACCATTCTCGAATCTCTAGTTAGAAGACCATTAGCTTTTAGAGAAGTGTGGTTTGCTTCATCAACCTTAACTAAAGCCCTTGCTATACCATGTGAACAAGCTCCAGCCTGTCCTGAAAGACCACCACCTTTAACATTTATCAAAATATCATACTTACTGCTAGAATCTGTAACTTCAAGTGGAGCTTTTGCCATATTAACTTGTGCTGGTGTTGCAAAATATTCATTGATATCTCTTGCATTCACCTTAATCTCACCTTTACCATTTCTGATATAAACACGAGCAACAGCTGTCTTTCGTCTTCCTGTTCCTATGCCCAAATTTAGATTATCTTTCATGTTGAAACGCCTCCCTTACACTTCCAATTTTGTAGGATTTTGAGCGGAATGTGGATGAGTAGCCCCTGCATATGCCTTTAGATTATTTAGCATTTTTCTTCCTAATCTTCCCTTTGGCAACATTCCCCTTACAGCCAATGTAATTGGATCTTCTGGTTTTTTCTGAATCAATGTTTTAAAGTTAACGGCTTTAAGCCCTCCAACATAACCAGAATGTCTATAATACATCTTGTCTTTTTCTTTTGTTCCAGAAACAGCAACCTTATCTGCATTGATTACTATCACGTAGTCTCCTGCGTCTTGATGTGGTGAGAAAAAGACTTTATGCTTTCCACGCAAGATAGAAGCAATCTTGGCGGCAACACGTCCTAATGGCTTTCCTGCCACGTCTACGATATACCATTTTTTTTGTATATCGTTTTCCTTAATAAATATTGTTTTCATTATAAAACACCTTAAAAAATAAAATATAGCAAGATAATGTGGGGATTGAAACTCTACTATACATATACACTCAATGTCAATAGTTTACTTTTGTTCTTTCATTTTCTATAAATTGTAAAAAATATTGTCGCAAAAAAAATCATTGTAATGAAAATTCAT
>CAUUAF010000159.1:0-3033 GCA_963543085.1 uncultured Treponema sp.
TTAAATGTTCAGCCTATTGTTGCACACGGCATAATAGGATTGCATCATTTAGTTCTTGCAAGACGAATACCTACATCACTATATTTATCAGTTATGTTTTCCATATAATTTATATAGGCTACAGAAAGATAATAAGAATCAGCTAAAACTGCCCCACCTCTGAATATTTTTGCAAATCCATCTTGAGAAGGAGCAGCAGGTCCTTTTGGGTTTTCTTCTATGTTGTCTTTATCAAAAGTTAATTTAAACTCAGCCCAATCATAACAAAATTCATTAATATTTCCTGACATATCAAAACAGCCTAAATCATTAGCTTCTTTAGAGCCAATAGGGGAAGTGAATTTAATTTCTGGATCAAATTTTACTTTTTTTGTGCCATCAAAATAACTATGACAAACTGCAAGACGTTGCAATTCTTTTTTCATAGCTTCAAAATCAGAACTTTCCGTAATACCCTTAAAAGCTATAGGCAACTTTCCACCTGATGCACTGGTATTGTTTGTGAAATAAATAGGCTCACCATTTTCTGCATAGTTTGTTGCATTCTCTGCAGTTTTTGAATAACGAGATGCTGCTTCCCACTCAGCTTGGCTAGGCAAGCGACATCCTTTTTTATCTGCCCATTGAGCTAAAGAAACTCCATCATCATCATTTGCATTCTTTAGAACCTTTCCAGTCTTATCACGATATACACACTCTGCATCATTTCCGTTTTCCATTTCTGTTAAAGCATTGCACCAAACAACAGCTTGACACCATGTCATATTTGTTGCAGGTTGCTTATTCCATTGTTCTGTTGGAATATCTGTTCCACCTTTTTCTGAGTTTCCAATGTTTCCAATATTTTCTAGCCCAGTGTAACCATTTTTTCCAGCCCATTCGCAAACATCTTTCCATAATTTGTAGCTAACTTCATGTTTGCCAATCTCATATGGAGAAAGTTTCACTCTTCTTCCTTCCACAAACACACCTTGTATTGCATCCCCCACATACTCAGGAACACTACCAGCCCATTTCACACCTTTGATTACTCTGTTGCCCACAGGAACTTCAGCAAACGAATAGTCAACCTTAGTCATACCATTATTAGGTTGCTTCTCTTGTGGTTTTTGAGTTTCACCTCCATTATGCTTACAACTAAATGCAAACACCAAAAAGAATAACACCAACACACCAATAGTTTTTTTCATAAAAACCTCCAAAACCTATTTACTAGGTTTAATTATTTCGTCCAATGTAGGACTAATTACTTTTTTATATTGATAGATAAGCTCTTTATTAAATTTATCTTTTTCTATCGTGGTAAGCTCTTTTTCTTTCAATAGAAAATGAACTTTACTACTTTTGTTATTATCTACCAAGGTCATCACATCTGTTTCTATGTAAACATCAAAAACTTTTTCTTTAACCAAAACACTTTTTCCTTCTATAACATTAATTAGCTTGTATGCTTTATACACCTTTCCATCTTCAGAAAAAGCTAGATAATTATACCACTCTGTGTTATCGCCTGGCTTAAAAGGATAAGTTGAAAAGTGTCCGCCTTCTTGAATATACAACGTTGATTCCCATACGCCAAGCAAAGCTTCTTTTATTGCTTCATTTTCTTTGTTGCAAGCTTCGTTCGTATTTTTGCAACCGAAAAATAAAAATATCACAGAAAATACAAAAAAAAGCTTAATATTCTGCATTTTCGATATCTTCCAATAAAACACTTTTAGTTTTTTGATAGCTAGAAATTGAAACTTTGCCATCATTATCTCTCAAAATAACAGTCAAAACCTCTTCGTCAAGCATAAAATCTACTGTTTGCTCCCCGTCTTCATAAATCCACTTCATTGCTCCATCTTTTGCAACAAAATCAAAAGTTTTTAATTTTTTAAGTGTGATATCTGAATTTTTATAATCAATTTTTCTGATTGCAAAATATGCTCTTCCAGTTTTAGAAAAAGCTAGATACTCATAAGTGTGTAGTGTTTCATTTATATGTGGAAATGCTTGATAGTTCCCATTTTCAGAATATTGAAACTTTGTTTTATATACACCTAGCAATGCATTTGCTTTTTCATCTAATACTCCTAATGTGCGATTACAAGATGTGGTTTGTTTGCATGAAGCAAAAAAGCTCAATAACACGATTAAAAACAATATTTTTCTTATACTCATTTTTTTCTCCTATTGCTTATTTATTCTGTTGGGGCTTGAAGTATTTCTTCAATCGTTGGACTTTCTACTTTCTTAAAATCCCTAACTTGCAATTTACCAATATAACTCTTCATAATAGTAGTAAGATAGTTACCTCGCAATGTAAAACGAGCTTTTTGAGTTTCTTTATCATCCTTTATAGATATTACATTTCCGTTTACTGTATATAAACCATCATATTTTTTTTGCCAAATAAGATAAGTTTTACCATTAGAGTTATCAATTGATTTTGTAGCCATATAAAATTTCCCATCAGAACTAAAAGCGAATAATATGTAGGAATCAAGATTCACATCCGGATGAATAGGATAGGTTCTACCACCTTGATTTTCTTCAAGTTCAGAAGTTGTTTGCCAAGTTCCAACCAAAGCTTTTATCTTCTGTTCATCAGTCATAATTAAAAGATCATCTTCCATTTTTTCTTTGCAATTTTTTGGATTATTAGTATTTTTACAAGAAAAAAAGCAGAGCATAACAATCAAAAGAAACAACTCTAGTTTCCAAAATTTATTCATACTTTCACCTCCTATTAGAATAAATTAATACCTATATAAAAATATCGAGACAATCTATTTGATTGTACACTTCTTGTCAATGCTAACTCAAGTAATAGGCTGGGCTTTTTGATAAGAAAAATGATATAGTTGTGATCGTGAAAATACTATCTTTGAAGTTCAACATAAACTATTCTTTCTCCTATGAGTTCATCTCTACAAGCTTTCCAAGAATCAATTCAAATCAAAAGTGTACATTAAGAAATGTGAGTATAGTACATTAACTAATGTTATGGTTGTACATTAGCTAATGTACTGCCCCCAAATCGCTCGA
>CAUUAF010000160.1:0-3018 GCA_963543085.1 uncultured Treponema sp.
TAGGAGATGAAAATATTGATGTTGCTAGTGAAAACACAGTGAATGTTGATAAAGGTTCGAAATGGGCTAGTATAAAAGCACAAGCCGAGACTATAGCCACGCCAAAAGAAAACTTTGAGATTACTGAATGGCATTTGAATGGTAAAAATGGCGAGCTTATAAATGATGAAAAGGAATTTAAAGAAACTACCACTATTTTTGCTATTTCAAAAAGAAAGATTGTAAAATACAAGGTGCAATATTTACAAGAAAATATTGAAGATAATGAGTATACCACTAGAGAAGAAGAAACTAAAAGAGGTGAAGCAGGAAAAAACACAGATGCTGTTGCTAAGCAATACGAAGGTTTTAGTTGCCAAGGATTGGTTCAAAGTGTAATCAAAGAAAATGGCACAACAGTAGTTCAAATTAAATATAGAAGAAATCGTGTTTCTCTTATTCTTGACCTTGCAGGTGGTAGAACTACACCAGAATTAGAAAGCGCTGAAGGTGGCAAAAAACTGCTGAAAGGTAAGTTTGAAGGAAGAGTGGAAGTTAAGGGATTAGAAAAAGAAAATTATGGCTTTGAAAAATGGGAGCCAGCGTTGCCTAGCACCTTCCCTGCTACTAATTCTACTACTGTATATACTGCAAAGTGGACTAGCGATAGGATAACAATTACTGTTTTAGGAGATGAAAACATAAATGTTGCTAGCGAAAACAAAGTGAGTGTTGGTAAAGGGGCAAAATGGGCAGATATAAAGGTTC
Source organism: uncultured Treponema sp. (assembly GCA_963543085.1). GTDB lineage: Bacteria > Spirochaetota > Spirochaetia > Treponematales > Treponemataceae > Treponema_B. Next base: position 748 of record CAUUAF010000160.1, read on the forward strand.
AAGTTGAGGCTAAAACCACACCAAAAGGAAACTTTGAAATTAAAGAGTGGCGTTTAAATGATAAGAATGGCACTCGTATAAATGAGTCCTATGAGTTTAATGAAAACACAACGGTTTTTGCAAAGTCAAAAAAGCAGGAGATAACAATAACTGTGCAAGGAGATGAGGGAATAGAAGTTTATGATCCTAGCACTTTCATTGTGGAAAAAAACTCAAAATGGGAAAACATAAAAGCTGAAGCAACCGAAAAAATGAAGGTGAAAAAATATTATAGCTTTGTTCAATGGTGCAAGAATACTGCAGATGGAGAAAAACTAGAAGATAGTAAGATATTCAAAGAAGACACAGTAGTTTTTGCTGTTTCAAAAAGAAAAAGAGCTCGCTATAAAGTGGAACACTACCTGCAAAACCTTGAAAACGAAGAGTATACAAAGCTAGAAAAAGACACAGAAGAAAAAGAAAATGAAGCTGGAAGATACACAGAGGCTTTAGCAAAGCAATATCCAGGTTTTACAGCTCTTGACTTTGCACAAAAAGAAATTAAAGAAAATGGTTCAACTGTAGTTAGAATTAAATACCAGCGAAATGTTGTTTCTTTAATTATAGACTTACAGGGTGGAGAGACTAAAACAGAATTGCAAGATGGAAATGGTGGCAAAAAGTTGCTAAAAGGCAAGTTTGAAGAAGAAGTGTATATAAAAGAGCCTATAAAATCAGATGCTCAATTTGATGGCTGGGAGCCAGAACTTCCAACTCATTTTCCTGCAAACGACACTACTGTTTATACTGCAAAGTGGGGGGCAAAAACAGTATGCAAAGTGATGGTGGAAGGAGATGAACGTGTTAAAGTTGCATCACCTGAATATATAAATGTTTCTATTGCAAGCAATAAAACCTTTGGGCAGATAAAAAGTGAGCTAATGGGAATAGTGAGTTTTGCTGATGGCTGGTCATCTGAAGATTATTTCATTTATGACTGGAGAATGAATGATGAGACTGGTGAAAAAATAGAAGATTCCACTTTAATAACAAAGGATATAGTGGTCTATGTTAGAACAAACTATAAGAGATTTCACCTTTATGGAACTAACCTGAGTGGTTATGAAGGGGGAAGACCATGTGGAAGAGTATTTTTGCCAAAAGAAATTGAAAGCATAAATGAAAATAGTTTTAATGCTTGTGATGGTCTAACAACTGCAGATTTATCTGGATGCGTTAAGCTTAAAACAATTGGGAATGATTCTTTCAGAGGTTGTTCTAAACTTAAAGATATACATATAAGTGATTGCAGTGAGCTTACAGAGATTGGTGAGAGAGCTTTCGATGATTGTGCAAGTCTTGGGAGTATAGATTTAAGCCCATGTGCTAAGCTAACAAAGATTGGTAACACTGCATTCTCAGGTTGTGCAAGTCTCGGGAGTGTAAATTTAAGTGGATGTGGTGAAATTACAGAGATTGGGCAGTACGCTTTCTATAATTGCAAAAGTCTTGAGACAATAGACTTGTCTCCATGCATTAAGCTTACAAAGATTGGTGATAGTGCTTTCAATGGTTGTGGTAAACTAAAGAGTGTTGATGTAAGTGATTGCACTGAGATTACAGAGATTGGATGGAGTGCTTTCAGCGGTTGTGCAAGTCTTGAAACAATAGACTTAAGCCCATGTGTTAAGCTTACAAAGATTGGTGGTAGTGCTTTCAGTGGTTGTGCGAAGTTAAAGAGTGTAAATTTAAGTGGATGTGCTGAGCTCATCGGTATTGAAAAAGGTTATAATTATTGTGAAGTTTTTAAAGGCTGTGCGAGTCTTGAGACTGTAAATTTAAGTGGATGTGCTAAGCTTGCAAAGCTTGAAGGATGTACTTTCAAAGATTGTGGTAAGCTAAAGAGTGTAAATTTAAGTGGTTGTATTGGGCTTACAGAGATTGGTGAGAGAGCTTTCAATGGTTGTGCAAGTCTTGGAAGTATAGATTTAAGCCCATGTGCTAAGCTAACAAAGATTGGTAACACTGCATTCTCAGGTTGTAAGAATGCGAGAGTTAAGCTACCTAAAAGCATTACAGAAATTGCTAGCGGAGCTTTTGGGAGTGGTTATGGTCACTATTGCCAAAGAGTGCTAGTGCCAAATGTGGCAATTAAGCAATTGGTTATACAATCGGGTTATGATTGGAATCTGATTGAAATGTATCAACCTTAAAGCTTCTTAACATCAAATAAAACACCTCTTTCCATAATAGGAGGGAGGCGTTTTTATTTGTAAGCTTAAGAATTTATAA
>CAUUAF010000161.1:0-3002 GCA_963543085.1 uncultured Treponema sp.
AGGGGGATTAATTTGAAAAATCTTTCATCTCTTCCACAAGTTGAAAAACTTCTTAGCACAGAGGCTTTGTTGCCCCATATTAATGAATTAGGTCGAAGCATAGTATCCACATTAATTTCTTCTTACCTTGAAGAAATAAGAGAAAAAGTAAAAAAAGGAAGTGAACTACCTAGCTTTGAAGGCTGTGTTTCTGATATTGCTGGGCTCTGCTTTCAATTCTCAAAAAAACGAATAAAACGAGTGGTTAACGCGACAGGAGTTGTTCTTCATACAAATTTAGGACGTTCTCCACTACCATGCAATGTTTGGGAGGCAGCAAAACAAAAAGCTAGTGAATATTCTTCCATAGAGATGGATTTGTACTCAGGCAAACGTGGTGGACGTTTTCAATTTTTGAAAGAAGCAATGGCTGAACTTCTTGGAGCGGAGAGTTCTCTTTTATTGAACAATAACGCAGCTGCTGTCTTTTTGATGTTAAAAGCCTTAGCTAGTGGAAAAGAAGTCATTGTTCCTAGAGGACAACAAGTGCAAATTGGTGGTGGTTTTAGAGTACCTGAAATATTGGCAATGGCAGGATGTCACTTGATTGAAGTTGGAACCACAAACATCACCACAATAGATGATATAAAGAATGCAATTAATGAAAACACAGCTTTGGTTTTATATGTGCACACCTCAAATTATAAAATAAGAGGTTTCACTAAAATGCCTAGCATAAAAGAAATTAAAAAGATAATTCCAGAAAATGTAATTTTAGCAGTTGATCAAGGCTCAGGAAACTTGTTTTTTAATATTCCTGATGAGCCATCATGCAAGAATTTATTAAAAGATGGAGCTGACTTAGTTTGCTTTTCAGGGGACAAGCTATTAGGTGGACCTCAAGCAGGCTGGATTGTTGGCAAAGACGATTATATAAAACAAATTTCAAAGCACCAGTTGATGAGAACTTATAGAGTTGGCAAGGCTGTAGCTTCTCTAATGGAAGAAACTTTGGTTTATTATTTGAATGGTGGTAAACCTTTTGCAATAAAAGCTTTAGAAGAAGACCAAGAGAAAATAAAAGAGAGAGCTGAAATGATTGTTGAAAAGCTTCCAAGAGATGTGATAGCAAAAGTTAAAGAGTCTACTTTTTCGTTAGGAGGGGGAAGCTCACCTGATATTACTTTTCCAACATATTCTATAGAGATTTCTACAAAAGACGTAGAAAATATGAAAAACTTTTTAAGAGACCTGCCAACTCCAATAATCGCAATCATTTCTGAAAACGCTCTTTTGATACATCTAATTACTGTACAAGAAAGCGATGATGAATACATAACACATTCGTTACAATTAGCACTCAAAACACTTAGATAGGTAGGCATAGGATATAAAATGCAAGAATATTCAACAAATGGTAGTTTACAAAGAGCAGAACTTCATAAAAAGATTTGGGATATTGCTGATAAGGTGAGAGGAGCAGTTGATGGCTGGGATTTTAAGCAATATATTTTGGGAATTCTCTTTTATAGGTTCATCTCAGAAAACATGAGAGATTTTTTTAATACTGAAGAGCATAATGCAGGAAATAAGAATTTTGACTATGCTAAAATCTCTGATGAAGATGCTGAAAGGGACTTTAAACCAAGTACTATAGATGAAAAAGGCTTTTTTATTTTGCCTAGCCAACTTTTTGAAAATGTAGTGAAAACCGCAAAAGAAAATGAAAACTTAAATGTCGATTTAGCAAATATTTTTAAGGCTATAGAAGGAAGTGCTATAGGATTTGCTTCAGAAGATAGAATTAAGGGACTTTTTGCAGATATTGACACAACTAGTAATAGGCTTGGTGGTTCTGTTAAAGAAAAAAATAAAAGACTACACGATATTTTAACAGGAATTGCGAGTATTGATTTTGGAGATGTAAAGAACACAGATATAGACGCTTTTGGTGATGCTTATGAATACTTAATTTCTAACTATGCAAGCAACGCAGGAAAATCTGGAGGAGAGTTTTTTACACCTCAAACTGTTTCAAAACTTTTAGCTCATCTAGTTATGGAAGGTAAAGAGACTGTAAATAAAGTCTATGACCCAACTTGTGGAAGTGGTTCTCTACTTTTGCAAATGAAAAAGCAATACGAAAATCATATTTTGGAAGATGGCTTCTTCGGACAAGAAATTAATATGACTAATTTCAATCTTGCTAGAATGAATATGTTTTTACACAACATTAGCTGGAATAGATTTTCGATTAAGCGTGGAGACACTCTTCTAAATCCATTGCACAAGAATGACAAACCTTTTGATGCAATTGTCTCAAATCCCCCATATTCCATTAAATGGATTGGCGATGATGATCCAACCTTGATAAATGACGAACGTTTTGCTCCTGCAGGCAAATTAGCTCCTAAGTCAAAAGCAGACTATGCTTTTATTATGCATTCTTTAAGCTATCTTTCTAGTAAAGGGAGAGCTAGTATAGTATGTTTCCCTGGCATCTTTTATAGGAAAGGAGCTGAAAGAACAATACGTAAATATTTGATTGATAATAACTTTGTAGACTGTATTATTCAGCTTCCCGAAAACTTATTTTTTGGAACATCTATTGCAACTTGTATTTTGGTGATGGCAAAAAACAAAACAGAAAACAAAGTATTGTTTATTGATGCTAGCAATGAATTTAAGAAAGAAACCAACAATAATATCTTGTCTGATGAAAACATAGATAACATTGTTAGAATATTTAAAAATCGAAATGATGTACAGTATGTTGCAAGATATGTGGAAAATATTGAAATCGTAAAAAATGACTATAATCTTTCAGTTTCAACTTATGTTGAAAAAAAAGATGAGCGAAAAGTAATTGACATTGAAGAACTAAACAGGAACATCGAAAAAATAGTGCTTCATATTGATAGTCTTAGAGCTTCCATAAATGAAATAATTAAGGACATTAAATGTAAGCAGTATAAAAAGATTTAGTTAGTTGTATAGGCGATTTGGGGTTGTATATAAAAAAT
>CAUUAF010000162.1:0-2953 GCA_963543085.1 uncultured Treponema sp.
CACTCATAACAGCCTGTGGAGAAGAACCTGAAGAAATGCTGTGTTTTCCAACAATCTCAGTGTTAATAACAGGATTTATTCCATCATCTTCACCAAGCATTATCGCAAAACCTCCAATCATATCTTCTAATACAGGTAATTCTTTTTTTACATGGTCTCTACCATTCATACCAAGCTTTGGAACAGAGCCACCAGAAAGAACTAAAACATTCTTGAATATTCCTGAGGCAACTAAAGCAGCTCCGTGAATCAAAGCATGGACAGGGGCAGCACAGAAGCCTCGAACATCAGAACCAGAAGCATTGATACAACCAGATTTCTCTCCAACAGATTTTGCAATGTTGCCACCACCACGTTGATTAACATCTCCTGCAGCCTCTTCAGAACATTCCAAGATGTAATCAACATTCTTCATGTCAATTCCTTCTAGCTTACTCATGCACCAAGCAGCAAAAATACCAGATGCCTTTGTTGCGATGTTTTCTAGCATTGTATGTGCACTCAGGTTTTCATCAGTTGCGTGTGCTTGTTTAACACAACCAATTAGCTTTCCTCCTTCATAAAGACCTTCTGCAGTATGTTCTTTTACCATTCTCTCAATATCTTCAATTGGTGTGCCATCGCCTAATTTTATATCGTTTTCTTTTAGAAGATGATTTTTTTCTATTAATGAAGCAGCATTTTGAGTGAATTCTTTTGAAAGTAAAACAAGTTCAAAAACATCAGCATGCTTCATCAAGATGTAAAATTCACTTTGACTCATTATTTCGCCAAAAGGACCTTTTGTGGAGGCTTTTTTTGCATCTTTATACCATGGCTCTGATAGTTTGCCTAAATCATCATGAGTTAAATTTCCTATATAAACTTGGTTTGGTGGATAATTAACAGCATCTTCAAAGCTTCTTAAATACTTTGGAAGAGCTTTTAAGTATTCATGTTCAGGATTTTCTAATCTTGCACCGACCTGTGTTGAACCATTGTGAATCAAAAGATCAGGTGCATGAACCATAACATAGCTAGCACCTTTTATAGCGACCTTTGCCATACATTCCCCCTTAATTGCCTAAAAATTAGTTTTAGATACTAAAGACTCGATATACTATAAAATAATTGATATATAGTCAACAAACTATTGACTTTTATATTTTTCTGTCCATTTTTCCTTATCAGTTGAACAAAAAGTTGCGAAACTACAAACATAGGAAGAGGAATTATATTCTTCTTGTAATCTTTATATTATCTATATATAATAAAATTAGAGATATCTACAAAATGTTAATTTTATAAGGAGATTATTTATGAGTTATTTGAAAGATATGACCCCCCCCCCCGAGGGAGGTAAAAATGAATGCTAAGCGTTTTTCTATTCGATTAAAGCTAGTGCTCATTTTTGGAATTCTTGTATCTATTGCAATTTTTTCATTATCAGTTCTAGCTTTTACTATCTCTAATAAAGCTGTAGTTGAAAAAGTAGAAATACACCTAGTTGACAAAGCAAAAGATACTGCTGAGATACTCACTGGTAGAGTTAAATCTTTTTTTCAATTTGCAGAAGGGATTGCTCGCAGTAATATGTTAAGGGATAATTTAGTTTCAGAAAAAGAAAAAGCCAAATTCTTAGAAAGAGAAGCCTCATTCAACAAAGATATTCAATTATTGGCATTTGTAGATAAAAATGGAAATTGTCAGCTAGCAAATGGTCAAATACTCCAATTAAGTTCTAGAGATTGGTTTAAGCGTGCAATGAGTGGGCAAAGATATATTTCTGAGCCATATATCTCTAAAGTAGACTCTTCTTTAGTTATTTCAGTTTCTGTCCCTGTATATGGTGATACTCGGCAAATAGTGGGTGTTCTTACGTGTGATATTTCGGGAATGTGGTTATCAAAGGAAATAGAAAATATTTCAATCGGAGAATCTGGAGATTGTTATATAATAGATGCTAATGGTGTAACTATTGCAGATCCAGATATTGAAGTTGTAAAAAAGGGTGAAAGTTCTATTGAACGAGCAAAAAGAGACCCTTCATATTCTAGTATTGCAGAACTTGAAAAAAAAGTAATTTCAGCAAAAGATGCTGGTATTGGTTATTTTTATTGGGATGAAGTCCTTAATATGGTTTCATATGCCAAAATGGAATTGACAGGTTGGTCAGTCATTATATCTGCTCCTAAAACTGAATTTTTAAGTATTATTGGTTTTTTGAGAAAAACTATTGTGGTGCTAGGTTTATTAGTACTAGCTATATCCCTAATAATAGTGTATTTAATAGCATTAAAAATGGTTAAACCAGTACAGAAGACAGTTATTGCATTGAAAAATATTTCTCAAGGAGAAGGGGATTTGACTGTGCGTCTCCCATTGCAAGGCAATGATGAAGTAACAGATTTGTCTTTGTATTTTAATCAAACAATAGAAAAGTTACGTGCTTCGATTAAAGCTGTAGATAAAAATGCACATGATATGGAAGAAATTGGTGGAGAGTTAACTAATAGCATGAGTCAGACAGCGAGTAGTGTGCATGAAATTAGTAGCAATATAGAAAGTATTAAACAACAAGCTTTAATACAAGCCAACAGTGTAACAGAAACTGCCAGTACTATAGAAGAAATTACTAGGACAATAAAAGGTTTAAATACAAGCATTGAAAGCCAAGTAGCTAGCATTGCTATGTCTTCATCTTCTATCGAGGAGATGGTTGCAAATATCAAAAGCATAACAGGTACATTAGAGAAAACAGATGTTTTAATAAAGGAACTAGGAGGAGCTACAGCTGATGGTAAAGAGACTTTGATAAAATCTAACACAGTAACAAATAAGATTGCAGAAGAATCTGGCTCTTTAATGGAAGCTTCAGCTGTCATCCAACACATAGCTAGCCAGACAAACTTGCTTGCGATGAATGCTGCAATTGAAGCAGCTCATGCAGGAGAAGCAGGAAAAGGTTTTGCAG
>CAUUAF010000163.1:0-2843 GCA_963543085.1 uncultured Treponema sp.
CTTTGTCTAGTAATTCAATTCCTTCAATCTCTTCGTGTGGTATATCAAGAACACACTCTAATAAATCTTGCAAGATAGCCTTGTTTTCTTCTTCTCCAAGAAGTCGCTTAAAGAGGTAGTCGTTTTTTAATGTTATGTTAAAATTTTCTTCCATGGCACTATTATAATAGAAGAAAAATAAAATATAAAGATGAAAGAAGTCCTTATAAAACAGAGTCTATGCTTAAAAAGTGGTATACATTATTTCTTATTTTTTTCTCAGCTAGAAGCTCCGTATAAAATATAACGAAGTATGGACTTTTTTAAGGAAAAGATATAATAATTTTTGTTATGAAAAAAAATGCTATTTTTATTGGAATTTATAATAACTTCACTAAACAAAGAAAAATCAAGAAATTATCAGTGTACATTAGTTAATATTAGAGCAGTACATTAGCTAGTGTTACGGTAGTACATTAGCTAATGTACTGACCCCAAACCGCTCGATTTCACTACCCCAAACCGAGCGATTTCGATATCGCAAGTCGATCGATTTGCATATGCAAGCTCGTTCGACTTGCATATGCGAGATTGTTAAGTCTGCTATAGCATTTCTTTTTCAAGATAATTAAAAACAGTTGCAAGGTCATCATACCTTAAACTTGCATAAGAATCGTAAGATGTTGGCATATCATTAACAATCATAAGTTTGCCTCCATTTTCTACCACATATGAAGGAATTGCTGCTGCAGGATATACCGTTAAGCTAGAACCTAACACAATTATAGCATCCGCTTTTCTTGCTTCTTTAATTGCCTCATTTAAGGCATTCATTGGCAAAGCTTCACCAAAAAAAGTAATACGAGGTTTTAGAACACCTCCACACTTCTTGCACTTTGGAACTTCACCACGCCTAGCTATTTCAAACACCCAACTCTCTGATGTTTCCAAGCCACAAGACATGCAATAATGAACTTTTGCAGAACCATGAAGTTCAATAACGTTTTTACTACCAGCTTTTTGATGGAGCATGTCTATATTTTGTGTGATGAGAGCTTTTATATAACCAGCATTTTCAAGCTTGCTAAGCACTCTGTGGGTTACCGCAGGCTCTTTTTCATCTAGTCCATAAATAAACTCTTTTGTGTTTTTGTAGTAGAAACTAGGATCAGTCTTAAACACATCTAGGTCAAAAATCTTTTCTGCATTCATTGTCTTATAAAGACCATTTTTGCCTCTAAAGTCCTTAATACCCGAAAGCACACTCACTCCAGCCCCTGTAAAAGTTATGAGATGTTTTGCACTTTTTATAAAATCGATAATTTCTTTCATTCCATCCTCCTATAATGAGAGTTCATTATAATAGAAGATTTTTGAAACATAAAGTTATAAAGTTTCATAATGAATACCACACATCTCATTAAAGTCCACTAGATAAAAATTAAAGGTAAATGATAGAATAGCTAACATTTAATGTACCTTTTACAAAAATGAAAAAGCTGTGAGGAATAAAAGCATGATAAAAAAATATTTGTGTGCGTCTTTAATGTTTTTTATTAGTGTGCTTTTGTCTTCTCAAGAACTCATATTAAAGGTGAAAAATCCTCCTACAATAGCTGGCTGGGTCTACCAAAAAGGAGCATTAGAAAATAGCTATTGTCTATACGACAACAATTACCTAATTTTTGCAAGTTCTACAAATCAACAAAAACCAATCATTCATATATATAAAGAACACTATCCTTCTATAATTTCAAGTAGTTTTTATATTTCAAACTCGCAATTTGTTGCTTTAGATGATGAGAACACAGTGCTGGAGGCAAAATTTGATTATTTAGAAAACACTGTGACTCGAAAAGTGCATGAAACTCTTATTGCTAAAAGTATATCACTAAGCCCAAATGGGGATATGGAAGTGTTAGGTTTTGAAAATGGCTTTGTGCAAACTCATTATCTTTTGAAGCGTAGCAAAAAAAACTTTGATGTCCATTTTAAAGGTCATGATGATGTTATTTATTCAGTTAGTTTTAATAGCCTAGGTGAGTATTTTATTACAAGTGGAAAAGATGAAAAGTTAAAGATTTGGGATGCAAAAACTTTAAGTCTTATAAAAGAGCTTCCATTATACTCACAAAATTTATGTCCTGCAATTTTCTCAGCCTTAAATGATAGTTTTATCTATTCTACTTCTAGCAAAACACTTTGTGTTTCTGACGTTGAAGGAAAGTTTCAAAAAGAAATTGCAATTATAGACGGAATTAAGCTAGCAAAGTTTACAGAAAAAAAAGATAGAATTGCTGTTCTAACAGATAATAAAAAGTTAGAATTTTATAATATAACAACAGGAGAATATGAAGGAGCAATTAATTCATTGGAAGACGTTTGTTCGTTTGATATAAATATTGTTACAGGTGCTATTTTAGTTGGAACAGAAGATGGAGAAGTTTATCTTGCCTCAAACAAAGATATTAAAATAATAAAAGAAAAACAGACAAAAAAAGACAAAGTGAATAATACAAAGGTTAGCAAAGAAACAAAAACTCCCATTCTTTCTACGCACATGATTAAATATTTGGCATTAGAAGAAGACGAAGATATTCAAGAGCCACAATCAAATAACTCATATCTTTCGATAAAAGATGAAACACCTCTTGAAGATCCTTTCATTTTTAATGTGAAAAAAGAAACTGGCAAAAAAACACCAACCAAAATAGTAAGGCAAGCATTGAATGAAGCAGTCTTAGATGAAGAAGAAGCTCAAGATGATAAGACAGAGCCTATAGCTTCTGAAGAAGCTATAGAAACAACAGAAGAAGACACACAAAAAGATAGCGAGCCTGAAAACGAGACTCAAGAGAATGAAG
>CAUUAF010000164.1:0-2822 GCA_963543085.1 uncultured Treponema sp.
GAGGTATTGCATGGTCAAACTCTTTGTTTGAAGATGCTGCAGAGTTTGGTTATGGAATGAGACTCACCTCAGATAAGCTTGCAGTTTATGCTAAAGAAGTGTTGACAAAGTTAAAAGATGGAGGAACAGTTTCAAGTGCATTAGCTGATAAATTACTTTCTAACACACAAGAAAATGATGAAGCTATAGAAGAGCAAAGAAGATCAGTTGATGAGCTTAAAAAAGTGTTGGATCCTATAAAAGAAAGTAATAAAGACGCAAAGGAAATGCTTTCTCTGACAGATCACTTGATTAAACGTTCTATTTGGATAATCGGTGGAGACGGCTGGGCTTATGATATTGGATATGGAGGCTTAGATCATGTTTTAGCCTCTGGCAGAGATATAAATGTTTTGGTTATGGACACCGAAGTTTATTCAAACACTGGTGGACAAATGTCTAAAGCAACTCCTATAGGAGCTACGGCAAAGTTTGCAGCTTCTGGTAAGGAGATAAGCAAAAAAGACCTTGGAATGATGGCAATGAGCTATGGTTATATATATGTTGCTCATATTTCTATGGGTGCTAACATGAGCCAGATGATTAAGGCATTTAGAGAAGCAGAAAGTTATCCAGGACCTTCTTTGATTATTGCATATAGCCATTGTATTAATCATGGTATCAACATGAGTCTAGGTCTCACAAACCAAAAAGAGGTTGTCTCTTGTGGACTTTGGCCTTTGTATAGGTTTGACCCACGTCTTGTAGATCAAGGCAAAAATCCATTCCAATTGGATAGCAAGGAGCCTGATTATAATCTTGAGTCTTTTATGTATAAAGAAGTACGTTTTAAGGCTTTGAAAAATGCAAATCCTGATAGAGCTAAAATGCTTCTTGACAAAGCTGTTGCAAAGGTAAAAAGGCAATGGATGGAGTATAAGTATCTAGCAGATAGACCGTTCTAAGAGCTTAGAGAGCTTATTTTGATTTTGAACCACCTACTAGTGCCAATTAGTACTAGCGAGGTGGTTTTTTGTTAGTATGATCAAATTAAAACTAGAAATTATTTGATTTGAAAAACATGTCAAAGAAAAACTTTAAAAATAGGATGTATAAAGACTAGTTGGCTTTTTGCAATTTAGGCAAAAAGCCAACCTAAAGATAATATTAGTTTTATAAATTCATCCAAGAGTAATTTATATAAAAAACCTTCTAGGAACTGTAATAGGCTAGACGTTTTGACGACTAAAAATCAAAGTATATCTGAACCTGAAAGACACATCATACAATCACACTACTTGTTAAGGCAAAGCCTTTTTATTCTTTAGTATAAACAGAAAGAATCTCACAAATATAGACATAATGAAAATCACGCTTAGGATAGCATGAGAGAATTATGTGAGCAGCCAAGAAGTTATCAGGATCAAATTCTGTTCGATATAATTTGCGACATTCCAAAGCTAGTTTAGCTTCATCAAAAGTTATCACTGATGGATCTAACAAAACAGGTTTGAGTTCTGCTTTTTCTGCTTTGTTAAAATCACGTCCAGAAATAGTCCCACATATTTTAAGCTTTTCTCTCATTGCCTTATCATCACTATTAAAAAAAGATACTGTCATTACATCTTCTTCTTCCGTAAATAAAGCAGTGTGACGTGTCGGACGAATATAAATATACGCAACAGGTTTTTCCCACAAATATCCAAAACCACCCCAAGCACAAGTCATTGTGTTCCATTTCTTGTCTTCAATTCCACTACCTGCTGTTACCAAAAACCAATCTTTAGCACAAGCAGAGAAAGGTTTGATCAAACTATCTAATTTTTCAATGCTAGCTTCATGCTTAACAAAGTTATTCATTTAATGCCTCCCTATTAGACACTCTAGTTAGCACACTAACTAATACATAACCAGATAATAAAATTAATGCAGAAATAAATCTTTGCTGAAATGGTTGACATACAAATGGGAACACATGCAATATAGAACCAAGCACTAATCCTAGTATGAATGAATATGTCTGTTTTTTAAATTTAGTTATTAAAAACTTGATAAGCCTAGCCATAGAAATAGCTCCTAACAAAACACCTGTGGCAATGCAAAATAACAGTGTTATATCAAAACTTGCAATAGCACTCATTACAATTTGATAAGCCCCTAACAGCAATAACAAAAAAGAACCAGAAATACCAGGTATTATCATACCAGCAGACGCTGTAGCACAATAAAAGATTAAAAGTATATAAAATAGTAAATTTCTTTCGTTCCCATTAAAAGAAAAAACTATGCCTCTTCTTTTTAAGACATAAAACAGTGTCATAATAAAGAGAGCTAGCAAAAATAAACTCGACTTTATTATCTTTTCTTTTGTATTCGTATCTCCTTTTTCAAAAGAAACATCAAACAAAAATGAAACACTTGCAAAAATAACGCCAACAAAAAAATAGCTAGTATAAATAGGATATGTATTATAAAGATGTGTAATCAAACGTGCAAAAAGTAAAATACCTAAGCCCATTCCAATAAAAAGAGGCAATACAGCTTGCCATCTCTCTTTTATTCTCTTGATATCAAGAGATGGCAATACTAAAAGCTCTTCATATACGCCCAAAACACAGGCAATAGTTCCGCCTGAAACACCGGGAACTACATTTGACAAACCTATAAGAAGACCAAAAACTAGGTGTTTAACAACATTCAATATATTTTGCATACTATCCCCAAATCTCGATTATTTCATCTGCTAATTTTCTTTCTCTTTTAGTAATCTCTGCTTCGTTCCATTCTCTTCCTTTGTTATAAACATTTTCTATTATGTCTATTACTGTTATGGAAAGGGAAGA
>CAUUAF010000165.1:0-2808 GCA_963543085.1 uncultured Treponema sp.
TTGGTTCATTTGCAGCAATCTCCTTAGCTTTCCATTCTATAATGGCTACATTATAAGGATAGCCAGGTATGCTTTTATAAAATGGTAGAAAACAACAGTTAACTCTTGTATATAATGCAAAATTAGCTCCTGCTTCTTTCCATTCTTTTTCACTCGCGGCTTGAGCCCTGCCATCTCTATCAATTGCTATAACACGTAATCCTTTCTCTTTATATTTATTTGCAATGTCACCTCCATTGCTACCAGCAGCATTCAACGAATGCGGACAATGTGGTCACCATCCCGCCATAACAATCATCCATACTAAGTCTGGCTTTTCTCCCTCTAGTGGTTTTCTTTGAGCAGGACAATATATACCTGGAATGATGTGTCTCTCATCCATCTCCAAAGCGACTGGATCAGGTCCACCTGCATACTGAACTGAAACAGTATAAGTTCCTTCTACGCTCTTATCAGGATTTTTAACTTTTATCTCTAAAATATTGCACCCTTTAGAAAGAGCAACAACTCTATTATACCATTTTTCGTTATATTTTTCTTTTAGCACAAAGTAGCTATCATCACCTTCAGGATCTCTCATGAATTTTAATGGTTCTATATATGTGGTTTTGTTTGAAACTTCAACTTCAAAGTCATCTCCACTAGCTGGTTTTGCTTTTTTCAGTTTTAATGCAATATACGCTGTTTTTGCTTCTTCAGTTTGATAAGTTCCAGCCTTCTCACTCTTAAAACCTTCAAGAGATTTAAATTCTTCAATTTTAGCTTTTCCACTTTCCTCATCAACAATAGCTACTTCTATGCTTTCAAGCCCAACTTCAGAAGGTACAGGAATCCCTGGCTCCTCTTCAGGATTTTTTGTGTTGTTCGGGTTCTTACACGAAAATAAAAATCCAAACACAAGCACAGAAATGGCTATTAGGAAAGAATTCCTAATCCATTTGTACATCATAAATGCCTCCTATAAACAAATTTAGTCATCAACAAGCAAGATTTGTGATGACAAAAATAATTACGATATTCTACATAATATTGCGACGAGTTTCAAGTTTTGGACGTTTGGAAGAAAAGTGCATTGGTTTATGCTAGATATTCTTTATAAGATTTGCTACAATCTTTGCGAGGGTCATGGGATTGTTCGTGGAATTTTGTGATTGTCTTACATTGTAAGTTTTCCCATGCCTTAAGGAGTGAAAATATGAGAAAATGTAGTTTATTGTTGTGTTCAATATTAGCCAGTTTGCTGATTATAACTGCCTGTAATCATTCAAATAACAAAAAGAATGGCGAAGAAAAAGAAGAGATCTTAAAAGATATGGTCACTGTGGAAGAAGCCGTCCAGATAATAAAAGAAAATGCAAAGAACAGTGACTTTGTTTTGTTGGATGTGAGAACAAATGCTGAATATAAGGAAGGACATATTAAGAATGCTATACAGCATGATTTTTTTTCTCCTGATTTTGACCAATGGCTTTTACAACTAGAAAAAGGCAAAAGATATCTTCTTTATTGCAGAACTCAGGCACGTTCTGGAGCATCATTCAAAAAGTTAAAAGATGCAGGTTTTAAGAGAATTCAGTACATGGAAGGTGGCTATACAGAATGGGCAAATCAGGGAAAACCAATTGAAATTCCAGAATATAAAAAAGAACTTGATGTACAGATAGTGGGAGATAAGGTTAAAACAACAGGTAAAATTAAGTTTGATTTTGTTGTTACTAACCTAGATGGTGACCCAATTAGAAAAGGTAAGCTTTCTTTGCAAGTCTTGTTGAATGGTTCTGAAGTGGCAAAAGAAGATACCATAACAGACGATAGTGGGAATGCAACTTACACTTTTGATGCAACTTCAAAAACTAAAGGTTCATATCACCTTGTTTGTACTGCCACACATAAATACAAAGATAAGAACGGTAAAGAACAAAATTATACACCAACAAAAGCTTATTATTACTTTGATTTTGCAGATGAAGATAAGGCAGTGGAAGGAAATGCAACCGAAATTGCTATAAAAAATGATATAACAGCTGACATGGCTAAGAAGTTTTATAATAGAAATATCTATGGCTACGAGGTTTACAATCGTGAAAAGAAAGTTGTTTCATTAGGAGATTCTGTAGCCTCCGGACCTGCATTAGTAATCTTTATCTCAACTACATGTTCTGGTTGTATGTCTAAAGCACAAGAACTACTTGAGTATAAGTTAACAGGGGTAACTCTTGTTCCTGTAATCACATCTATGGATGATATGGAAGACCTTGGAACACAAATAGAAAAGACTGAAAAGAGTTTAAAAGATGAGTATCATTTAGACCCAATTATCCCAACCACATTGTATGATTGCAAAGATGAGATTTGGTTTTCACGATTTAAGTTTCAAACAACACCTAAATTCATTTTAGTGAATAAGGATGGACAAATAAAAGACATTCTTCATGGTTCTGAAGATATTCAAACTATTCTTAAAAGAATGGAAAAAATATTTAACCTTCCAGCATTCGAGCATAAATAAAAGATTTTTGTAAATTGATTGGCATGTTGTGGCTATATGCACCAACATGCCAATTTTTAGAACCTTCCATATATTGTCATCAAAAACATCAATAGCCTTGCATAATCTAAGATTAGGACTTTTTAATAAAAAAATGATATACTAAGAGATGTGAAAAAAACATCTTTTCAGTTAAACATAAGTTATGTTTTCTCTTATCGGCTCTATGAGCTTTCCAAAAATCAATTTGATTCAAATCAAAAGTGTACATTAAGAAATGTTAGCATAGTACATTAGCTAATGTTATGGTTGTACATTAG
>CAUUAF010000166.1:0-2804 GCA_963543085.1 uncultured Treponema sp.
ATATAAGTGGATAGCTACTGCAAATAAATTTATCAAAATTAATGAAGAAAAAATAGAAGGAAATAGAATTGAAAACCCAATATTAAAAGAGCTTAGGACAGGTTCTTTAGAAGCGTATAAGAAATATTTAAAAGGTGTTTGGTATATGCCAACAACTGTTGGAGAAGATCTTAGGTACTTGTATTATGATAAGAATAGTAATAATTTTATTTTTTATATAGGAAATATAGAAGAGATATATATTATTGAAAACATGTTTGCGAGACGTTTTGGGTTTTCTATTATTACAAGTAATTCATCTATTTCTAGTATAAAAAGACGTATAGAAATTGATGTGAAGAATGTAGACGAAATTCAAGTAAGAGTTATTGAGAATATTGCTAGATTAAAAATTACTACTTCATCAAATTGGGATGGTCTTTACAGAAAGAAAAAGAATGTGTTTGCTCAAGCTCCAGTTGAAGAGTCTAGTCAATATCTTGAATTAAAAGCAATATTTTCTAATTCAACAATAACATGGGTAAATGAAAATGGTTTTCTAAGAACAAATGGTTCTTCTTATATCCTAAAATATAATGGTGAGGAAGAAAAGGGGCTTTTCAATTTAATAACTGTAGATGATAAAAACATAATGCAAACAAAATCTGAAACAAACAAAAAATCTTTTTATATTGTGGAAATAATTAAAGAACAAAATGAAGAAGAAAATATTGAAGAACTTAGTATAAAACTGACCCCAATAGTTCTTTTGTTTTCAAAGATAGAAATTATAAATGATAGTCCTTATATCTTCAAAGAACTAAAAGAATAGGAAAATTAAAATACTTTTGAATCAAACTATTTTTTTTCTCATATAACGATGTCTAAAAATTAGCAATTCATAATTCATCCTCATAGAAAAACTAACCTGTTTGAGAAGTTTCCTTAAAGAAATGTTATTTGGCTAATTTACGTAAAAGTGGCTATACTTGAATTGACAATTTACAGGTGACAAAACTTAAAAGTCTCACATATATAAATTTAACAATTTCGCATATGCAAATCGCTCGAGTTGGGGATGCGAAATCGTTCGACTTCGCATATGCAAATCGCTCGACTTGCGATCCCCAAATCGAGCGATTTGGGGGCAGTACATTAGCTAATGTACAATCGTAACACTAGCTAATGTACTGTTATGATATTAGTTAATGTATTCATTTTGTTAGCTTTACATAGATCATGGTGGGTGAATTGAGGTAATTTAAGAATTCTGAAAGGAAAAGCTATTTCTATCATAGAAGGTTCTATTCTATCATTCTTTTAAAAAAATACAACTATGACATTGAAAATACTCTTTTTTTTTGTTATTCTAGCATTCATTATACTGAGAGGTGTAAAACACATGGATAAGTTATTTCATCTTAAACAAAGAGGCTCTTCTATCTCAACAGAGATAATTGCGGGAATTACAATATTTTTATCAATGGCTTATATATTGGCAGTCAATCCTGAATTATTAGGAATAGCAGGATTGGACAAGGGCGCTGTCTTTACAGCTACTGCTGTTTCTGCAGCAGTAGCATCGCTACTAATGGGAGTTTTGGCAAACCTTCCAATAGCACTCGCTCCTGGAATGGGGCTTAACGCTTTCTTTACTTTCACTGTTGTAATAAACATGAAATATAGTGTTGAAGTTGCTCTCACTGCAGTGTTCTTAGAAGGTCTTTTGTTTGTTATATTCTCGCTTTTTAATGTGAGAGAAGCAATATTAAAATCAATTCCAACAAACTTAAAAAAAGCTATACCAAGTGGAATTGGACTTTTTATTGCATTTATAGGTTTGAAAAGTGCAGGCATTATAGTTGGAAGTGAGGCGACACTGGTTTCATTGAATGATTTGACTAGTCCTACAGTTCTTCTAGCTGTTGCAGGAATCATTTTAACAGTTTTGCTTTTTGCTATAAAAGTTCCTGGAGGTATTCTTCTTGGAATATTGATAACAACAGTTGCAGGTTATGCCTTGAATATAGTTCCCCCTCCAACTGATTGGAAAACATTTTCTCCTGTTTCTATGCCACACGCTCCTGCTTTCTGGCATTTTGATTTTTCAGAAATTTTAACTTTCAAATTCTTTGTTGTTTTCTTTTCGTTCTTGTTTGTGGATATCTTTGATACTGTGGGTACTTTTGTTGGAGTTGCAGCACAGGCAAAGTTGCATGACAAAGATGGTAACATTCCAAAGATGAAACAAGCATTTTTAGCAGATGCTGTTGGAACTTGTGTTGGAGCAATGCTTGGAACGTCTACTGTAACAAGTTATGTTGAAAGCACATCAGGTGTTGCAGTGGGAGGACGCACTGGATTAACAGCTGTAGTTGTTTCTTTTCTCTTCCTTCTATCACTCTTCTTTTCTCCACTATTCTTGTTGATCCCTGCTCAAGCTACATCTTCAGCATTGGTTATTGTGGGCTTTTTGATGATGAGAACAATAAAGGAAGTAGATTTTTCTGATGCTACAGAGGGATTGCCAGCATTTTTAACGATTATAATGATGCCATTAGCTTATAGTATTGCTCAAGGAATTGTGTTCGGAATTGTTTCTTATGTCCTATTGAAATTATTGACAGGAAAATGGAAGAGCATTCATCCTGTAACTGCAATTTTATTCTTAGTATTCATTTTGCAGTTTTTTATAAAGTAATAGGAAAAAAAATATAATGAAAGGTGTTGAATATCGAGGACTAGAATCGGTAGAAGGTTCTGTTTTAGTTGTAAAAAAAAGAGAAAATAGTTTTTTTGGTGAAGTAGTACATGTCAAAGATAGG
>CAUUAF010000167.1:0-2799 GCA_963543085.1 uncultured Treponema sp.
ACCTCTCTCCCTTCTGAAAAAATAGAAAACCCACATCTTGCAAATATAAAAGCTAAACCTTCAGATTCTGTTTGATTTAGCCTACATCCAAGAGTTTCTATTCTTACACTAAATGAATTAAGACTCATCATCTTAGTGCTGAAAGCACCCTTTTTCTTCCTTCTAGTGCATCAAAGTAATTATTATCAAAAGAAATCGCTTTTTCGTATGCTTCAAGTGAATACTTATATGTTTTAGATTTTTCTCTAACATAACCTAATCTAGCCCACCATGAAACTTCAAGAGGTCTAATACTAACAGCGGTGCTTAGTGCTATGTCTGCATGATTATACTGTGAAAGACGCAAATAAATCTCTCCCATATAATAATATATTTCAGAAACATCCTTTTCTTGAGAGGTATATGAAAGATAGGTTTGCAATAAGTTAAGGCTTTCTATATTGCGCCCTAAATGATAACAAGCAATCGCTTGCATTTCAATTAAACGAGGATAATACTGTTGTACCTTTCTACCACGTTGCGAAGCATTGTAAGCTTTTGCATAATCTTTCATTGCCATATACACTAAAGTTAAGGTCGTGTAGCTATCAATATTATTTTCGTTTGAAACAATTTCTTTTTCACACTCTTCTATTGCTTCTTTATACCTTCCTTCACGATATAAACTAGAAGAAAGAGAAGCTCCTTCTGCCTGAAACAGCATTTGAGCATAGAAAGGAAAAACTATAAAAAAGAAGAAAACGCCAAAAAAAAGTTTATTCACTTTTAATCTCTTTTGTCATTTTACAGTTGCCTGTAAAATAACATCCACTATCCAGAATCACTTCGGGAGCCATAACATCTCCTGATAGTTTTCCTGTTGGGTATATTCTTACAACTGTTTCTGCCACAACATTCCCTTCAAGCGAACCTTTAACCACAAGACTATCAGCTTTAACATCAGCTTTAACAACAGAACCTTCTTCTATACTTAAAGCACTTTCACTATTTATATTCCCTGCAAAAGTGCCTTTTATCATAAGAGGCTTTTTCAGCTCCACATTACCAGAAAAATCTATATCTGTGGCAAGAACTGTGTCAAAGTCTTCTTCTTCCAAATCAAAAATATTAACTTTCTGCAAACTATTTTGCATCGCCTTCCTCAGTTAAGTTATTTTTGTTATCCTTAATTGAAGGAGAACCTTTAGCCTTTTGTATTATTATATAACCAAATCCAAACAATAACGACATACCAATTGCAGGCAAGAGCCAAGGAAAACCAATACCTTCAAATGGCAAACTCTTCAACACACGGCTAGTAGTTTCAAAGCTCAAAGCTTCTGGGTTTGATTCTGGAACTATCCTAACATTCACCAAAAATGTATTAATCAATTTTTTTGCTGCAACCAATCCTTGAAAAACGCTAATACATAATGTGCCGATAACAGCACCACTATAAAAATATTTATTTGGAATAAAATCAGCCAAAAGGTTTAGAATAATAAGCACAATAGCTACAGGATAAATTACTTCTAGTATTGGTCCTGCAATGCTTATTATGTTATCCACGCCAACATTTGCAAGGAAGAAACTTACAACACAAATCAAAATAACAGTTGCTCTATAGCTAATATCGTCCTTAAATCTATCAGCAAAGTATTTTCCTGCTGTAGCAGTAAGACCTATAGATGTAGTAAGACAAGCTAAGGCTATAGCAAGACCTAAAACTACTCGTCCAATGTTGCCCCATAGATATTCACTAGATTTTACAACTAACTCAGTTCTTGAAAAATCATCAGAAAGAACTGCACTACCTTGAGCTCCCACATATACTAAACCACCATAACACAAAGCTAAACCTACACAAGCTATAACTCCTGTGTACACAGTCATTTTTAATATTGATTTTTTCTCTTTGTAACCTTTTGCTGTAATGCTAGAAATAACAATAGTTGCAAGGATCATAGAACCTAATGCATCCATAGTTTGATAACCTTCCTTAAAACCTCGCAAAAAGATATTGCTAACACTCGTGCTTGAAGGTGTTCCAATAGGTGTGAAAAAACATTTTATTATGAGCATAGCTAAGATGATTATTAGAGCAGGAGTTAAAAATTTACCAACTCTGTCTACGACATTATTAGGAGTTAAAACAAAGAAAAGTGTAATAGCAAAAAAAACAAATGAACTCGTCACAGAGCTAATGCCTAGACCAAGCGGCTTTATTGCTATTTCATAGGTAGTAGCCCCTGTTCTAGGTATAGCAAAAAGTGGTCCTATTATAAGCATTACAAATATTATAAAGAAAGTTGCAAATATATCGTTTATGTTTTTAGTGAAGCCTGAAAGCTCTCCTCCGCACATACCCATTGAGATAACTCCAAGCACAGGCATACCAACACCTGTAACTAAAAATCCCAATAAAGACAAGATCCATCTATCACCTGCCAAGTGTCCTAACGTAGGAGGAAATATTAAGTTTCCAGCTCCTAAAAACATTGCAAACAATGCAAAACCTAAAACAATTACATCACTAACCTTTTTGTTCATACCTAGAACGCTCCTAGTATACCTATGTATACAAAAATATTTTTTATACTAACATATAATTACGGCATTTACAATAATATAATTATTTATTTCAAACACAAGGCATGTTCTCTAGTGTTTATAAAACATTTTTATAAGCACTCCAGTGATTATAGGTAAAGGAGAAAATGATTTCACATCTTAAATGTGAGAAAGGAGCTCGCCCCACTCCTTTGATACTCTACACCTTAAACTTCCCTACTTCGCCAACCAATCCTTGAATACTCATCT
>CAUUAF010000168.1:0-2727 GCA_963543085.1 uncultured Treponema sp.
GTTTTTTTCCTAGCTTTTTTCAACTTGATTATTTTAGGAGAGACAGGAATTATTTTGACACATCTTGTACGATGCTTGCTTAACTTGATACTTTTAACAAAAGCTTCGCCAGAATCTTTTTTCCAATGAAATGTGTAATAAAGCATTTCTTTTTGCTTTTTGATATACACCGTTTGTTTTTTCCATATGTATAGAATTAAAATTATAAAGAGTAAAAGCGGCAACCAATCCTTAAAAAGTGAGTATGGGGTGGTTTTGTGAGAATATAATGGAACATCTATTGTTAACGTTCCTTCCTTAAAAAGAGGCAAATTTCCTAGAAGCTCTCCTTTAGGACTTATAACACAAGTGTAACCACCGTTAGTAGAGCGAACAAGGCTAGTTCTCATTTCAATTGCCCTAAAATAAGCAATTGCAAAATGTTGGTATTCAGCACTCTCAATCTTTGACCATGAATCATTAGTCAAATTAATCAATAAATCAGAGCCTTTTTCATGTAATCCAGCACAAATAGCGGGAAAAGCATCCTCGTAACATATTGGAGTTGTAAAAGAAACATCTTCACCCTTTTGTGTCTTTAAATTAAACAACTTATACATCTGTCCTTGAGCCCAACCAGAACTAAAACCCACTAATCTATTAAAAAACTTTTTAACAATTGGGTGCTCTATAAATGGTAGGAATTCTGCAAAAGGTACTAATTGCATTTTAGAATAAGTCTGCAAAACATCCCCATTTTCGTCAATTAATGCCACTCCATTATATATTTTAGAAGGATCATCTTTTCCTCTTAAAGGAGTGCCAATCAATATTGGTCGACCTATTTCTTTCAAAAATGGAATAAATGGATCATCTTCAGGCGTAAATTCATAAAAATCTTTATGGTCATCATAAGAACGTGAAAGAGAAGATTCACTCCAAACAACCAAGTCAACATCATTATTTTCTTTTAATGCTTCTCGTGTTAAACGTTGCCCCACTCTTAAACTTTCTTCCATAGAATCATACCATGGGTCAATATTTTGCTGAACCAACAAAAGTGATACACTCTTTGTAGGAAGCTCGGTGCTTCTCAAAGCAAAAAAACCATAAACGTTGATAATTAAAATGAGAAAAATAGTAAATAAAAAAGGTATGAACAAAGGACGATTTTTGCTTTTTTTTAAGCCATCAGTTAAGCCAAAAATTGAAAGCAAAAGTTCACTTTCCATAGCTCCTATCAAAGCTAAAATATAAGATAAGCCCCATACTCCAGTTACATCTATAAATTGAATAAAAGTGTGTAGATTCAAAGCTGTCATAGAAACAACGCCCCAAGGATAAGCTGTGAAGCCACTGGACTTAAAATATTCCCACAAGGTTATAGTGAGAGCAAAAAGAAATGGACGATGCTTTATGTTGCTATATTTGAATATATAATGAAAAAAAAGTCCAAAAGGATAGGCTAAAATAAAATAGGCTAAAGTGGATGCCCCTAATGTGAATATAGCAAAATCTTGAAAGTGAATGAGCCAAAAACTAGAAAATAAATGTGTTAAACTCACAAAGAAAGAATACATTAAAGCAGTTTTGTGTTTTGAACCACTTCTGAAAAAGACATAATAGAGCGGAATAAAACAAACTAGCCCCATTACACTGTTTCCAAAATGGAATATCTCATTAGGAATCCCCAATGATAAGAGAATAGCGGAAAAAATAACAATGATTAAAGAAGATAAAAAAGTCATATATTGAGCATTACTTTGAGAATTCAAACATATTTATTGAATTTTTTCAATATATAGGTTATCATATATCTCATGCATAAGATTGTTGGATTTCATGTTAATGAGTATGGAGATGAACCATTTTCGTGCGTTTCAGTTCCTGGTCGTTTTCATTTATTAGGGGAGCAAACTTGGTTTGCACAGGGGAATACCCTTTCGGTTACAATAGATAGTAATTTATATTTGTGTATATCAAAAAGACAAGATTCTAATTTTAGGTTTTATTCTCTTTCATTAAATGAAAGAAGAAGGGTTTCGCAAGCAAATTTGAAATATAGAAGAGAAGATCGTTGGGCTAATTCGTTAAAAGCCATTATAGTAGCTTTTAACGAGGCAGGCTATGAAATTCCTGGTCTCAATTTTACCATTCTTTCTGAAATACCATCTAATGCAGGTCTAGGCACTCCAAATGCTTTAAAAGTTGCCACAGCCCTTGCTTTGAGTAAGCTATTTCCAAATCAACTTTCAAATAATGATCTTTTGGGAATGATAGAACGTGCAAATGTTGAATACCTAAATACATATCCACACACATCAGATATTTTATGTGTGTTGAATGCAGAAAAAGATCATTGCACTAAAATAGATGGTAAAAAGAAAACTGTTTCTAGCTATCCTCTTGAACTGGATGGATATTCGCTAATTTTAACAGATTCTTGTGTACCTCGTTCTGTTGTGAGAGAAGAGCTAGGAACTAGAATTGCAGAGTGTATGAAAGCTTATGAAACTGTTTTGAATGATGCAGATTCCCCAAAAAATAGTTCAAAAATTACTGAGTCTTTGTTAAAAGAGCTAGATATAACTGAAGTTGTACGTCGCAGGGTGAGCCATATAATACGAGAAGCTAATAGTATTGAAGATGCTATTGAGGCGATTAAGAAGGATGATAAGGTCGCTCTTTCTCGCATTTTTATTCGCTCTCATGAAAGTTTAAGAGATCGTTTTGAAATTTCTTGTCCTG
>CAUUAF010000169.1:0-2613 GCA_963543085.1 uncultured Treponema sp.
GAAAGCCCCGCGGTTATGCAGCTAATGCGTAACCGTAACCGTCATTATTATTGGCAGTTAAATTTTCGTTTGTTTTGAGGATACAAACAATCCTACTTGCAACCATAACCCCTTCTTTCCAGTCGAAACCGAGACACCCCCTAATTTTCAGGAATATTACCACATACAAAACTATTTTAATAGAGGCTAGTTACTTTAAGATAGTGTAAAGTCTAAAAGTTTATCTTGTTTCTTTATTAAAGCTTTTCCCTCTAGCCCACATCTCCGTTACGCACAACATGCATTTCAATTTCTTTTCCTTCCACCAAAAGAGGAACTCCTTCTATTTGGACTACACCAGAAGAAACTTTAATAGGAACAGAAAAGAAAACATCAGCATTTATAATTTTCACATCTTCACTACTAGGCTCATCATAACCTTTAAGAGTTAGTCTTTTTCCAACATCTGCGTTAGGACTACATACTAATTCCAACACCTCACTTCCATCTTCTTTTTCATAAGAGGCTGCTAAAAGCATACCGTTAGAATCAATTCCTCTCATCTTTCTAGGCTTTAAGTTGTCAGCTATGATAATAGCTTTATTAACTAGTTCTTCTTCTGTGAAAAAACCTACAAGACCAGAAATAATAATACGATCTCTAATACATCCATCATCAACTTTTAATACGTAAAGTTTGTCCGCATCAGGATGGCGAGAAACTTCCATAATTCTAGCTGTTTTTAATACAACTTTTTCTAAAAAAGTCTCTATTGGCGAAGTTTTTTTTACTTCTTTATTATTTTTTGAACTTTTTGTATTTTCATCAGTTTTTTCTTTATTTTCATTACCTGAAAACTTTTCACGATACTCTTCTATTTTTTTCTCATCTAACATTTTAAATATTATCTTAGCTCCTTCAATTTTATTTAATCCTTCTCTCTTTCCAACATCTCCCCAACTAAGTGAAGAAGAATTTCTAATATTTTTGCTACACTCTCCATTAAACACATTACCTGAATCTATCACTAAACCAAAAAAACTAGCTACTTCACTTGCATAAGAAGGTATAAATGGATGAACCAAAATTAAGATATCTTTAATTAAATAACAAAGTTCTCTTATTAAGTTAGAAGCATACTCAGGATTTTCTTTAATATTCTTCCATGGTTCTCCTGCCTGAAAAGCTTTGTTTCCTATATCAGAAAGTGCGAACACTTCGTGAAAAGCATCTTTTAATTGACCATTTTCCTGAAACTCTTCTATTTTTTTCTTAGACTCTGCTACTGCTTTTCTTATGGCAGAAATTACCTCTTTTTCATTACCTTGAAAATCACATTCTTTAGGAATATTTCCATCATAATACTTTCCTACAAATGTGGTAGTTCTATTAACTAAATTGCAAAGGTTTCCAATAAGTTCACTATTTACCCTTTCTCTAAAGTCTTTCCATGTGAATTGAAAGTCTGATTTTTCTGGCCTATTATAAAAAATATAAAAACGCCAGATATCTGAAGGTATGTCACTTTCCATGGCATCCGTACCAAAAACACCTGTCCCTTTAGATTTAGAAAACTTTCCACCTTCATAATTTAAGTACTCAGTGCTAGACATCTTATACAGCTTTGTCCAGTTCTTCCCTGTACCTATCAAAGATGAAGGAAAAATAACAGTGTGGAATGGAATGTTGTCTTTTCCAATAAATTGAAAAAGTCTCACCTCAGGGT
The DNA here is from genome assembly GCA_963543085.1 of uncultured Treponema sp. Taxonomy (GTDB): domain Bacteria; phylum Spirochaetota; class Spirochaetia; order Treponematales; family Treponemataceae; genus Treponema_B. The sequence continues at coordinate 1,706 of CAUUAF010000169.1, forward strand.
TATCTAACCACCATTCTTTCCAATCTTCGTTTACCTCTTTTTCAAAATGCTTTGTAAGAGAAATATAACCTATAGGAGCATCAAACCAAACATAAAACACTTTATGCTCATATCCTGCTAATGGGACAGGAATTCCCCATTTTAAGTCCCTAGTTATAGCTCTTTCTTGCAATCCTTCTTTAATCCAGCCCTTTGTAACTTGAATAGCATTATTTGACCAAGAAGATGTCTTTAGTGTTTGTTCAAACCATTCGTTATATTTTGGTAAAATAGCAGGCAAATCTATATAAAGATGTCGTGTTTTTTTTAAGACAGGTTTTGTGTGACAAGTTGAACACATAGCATCCTTTAACTCAGTTGGTTCTAGGAGCTTACCACAAGACTCGCATTGATCTCCTTTTGCTTCCTTACCACAATTAGGACACTCACCAACTATATAACGATCAGCTAGAAAGCGATTACATTTTGGACAAAAAAACTGCTCACTTTCGTGTTCTTTTATGTAACCGTTCTTGTATAATGCCAAAAAGATCTCTTGTGTAACCTCAGTGTGTTCTTCTATAGAAGTTCTACCAAAATAATCAAATGCTATGCCAAACCAATTATAAATTTTCGAGTGCAAAGAATGGTAGTAATCGCACAACTCTCTTGGTGTTTTGCCTAGTTCTTGAGCTTTTGTCTCTGTTGCTGTGCCATACTCATCAGTCCCGCAAACATACAGCACCTCATCTCCTTTAAGTCTTGAATATCTTGCAAAAATATCGGCTGAAAGCACTTGTATCAAATTTCCTAAATGAGGTACATTATTGACATAAGGAAGTGCAGATGTAATAAGCTTTTTCATAACATCTCCTTAGAAATTATCGAAACCAAATTATATATTTTTTTTCTTGTATCAAGCAAGTAGT
>CAUUAF010000170.1:0-2562 GCA_963543085.1 uncultured Treponema sp.
AAACCTCATTATTTTCAGGATACAAATTCCCAAATGTTTTTTCAAACAAACTTCCGCCAAAGCTAAAACTAGGTTTGCCAACAAGATAAAGATATGAACCTTCTTTTTTAAGGTTGCTAGAAACCACCATTTTCTCATCTTCAATCCTGCCTATTGCAGAAATTAAAAGAGACGGAGGAATTGCTATAGAAGAACCATCTTTCGTCTTATACTCATTATTAAAAGAATCTTTTCCAGAAATAAAGGGAGCTTTAAATAATTTACTAGCATCATAGCAAGCTCTTGAAAGCTCAAGTAAATCGCCTAAAACCTTTTCATCTTTTGAATTTCCCAAACAAAAATTGTCTAGTAATGCAATGCGAGAAGGTTCTACTCCCACTGCAACCAACTTTCTAACAGCTTCGTCAATTGTTAAAAAAGCTGCCTTGTATGGGTCTATCATTGCCTCTCTTTCATGCAATGAATTAGAAAGAGCAATGCAATATTTAGATTTTACTTCCAAAGGCTTTAGAACTGCTGCGTCTTGAGGGACATGCTCACTCTTTCCCATATAGGGTTTTAGGATTATGCCTCCCTGTACTTCATGATCATACAATCTAACAACACTTTCTTTTATTGACTTTTCTTTTTGAGAACATATCGCTTCTAAAGCTTCAGCTTCTGTAGGCTCATTACATTTACCAAGCTTTTTTTCACTTTTTGCAAAACTAGCTTTAAGCTCGAGCGTTGGAACTCCTGAATGCAAAAATTCACAAGATAGGTTTATAACAGATTTTCCTTTATAATTAACATTCAATCTTTTATTCCCTGTAAACTCACCTAAATCCGATGCTTCAACGTCATATTCATCACAAATTTCAAGCAATCTTTTTATATTTTTTGGAGGAACTGCAATCACCATTCTTTCTTGTGTTTCTGAAATCCACATCTCATAAGGAGCTAAACCATCATATTTAGTCTTAACATTAGAAAGTTCAACCACAGCACCAAGCTCCTCTGCCATCTCTCCAATACTAGAAGAATAACCTCCAGCACCACAGTCAGTTATTGCAGAATAAAGCACCTCATCTCTTGCTTTAACAAGGACTTCAGACACCTTTCTTTCTATTATTGGCTCTCCTTGTTGCACAGGGGGATTTTCTAATTTTTCGCCCATAAGCATGGAAGAAAATGTTGCCCCACCAATACCATCTCGACCTGTTCTTTTACCAAGTGAAAAAATATGGTCTCCAATTCGTTGATTTCGTTTATGCTTTCCCCTAGGGCAAATCCCCACACAACCACAATAAACCAATGGATTTGTTGCGTATAATGGGTGAAAATGAATGTCTCCATTAACTGTGGGAATTCCCATTTTGTTTCCATAATCTTTTACACCTTCAACAATTCCTTCCATCATGTCTTCAGGTGCAATTGTCCCCTCAGGCAAATCACCTACATCTTTTGGGGCAAAACACAAAACATCAGTTGTTGCAATGGGACGAGCTGAAACCCCCATAATATCTCTAATTACACCACCTACCCCCGTATTTGCTCCACCAAAAGGCTCTAAACTAGAAGGATGATTATGTGTTTCCACCTTAAAAGAAACTTCCCACTCATCATCTAATTCTATTATTCCTGCATTGTCTACAAAACTAGAAATAACCCATGGCTTTGCAAGCTCATCAGTTGCCTTTTTTATATAAGTTTTTAATATTCCATTCACTTTTTCAGGATAGTTGGAAGCCTCTTTAGCATTCTTATCAACACTTATATTTGCCTTAAAAGTTTTATGCACACAATGCTCACTCCAACTTTGTGCAATAGTTTCAAGTTCCACATCAGTACATTCTCTTTTTTCTGATTCAAAATAAGTGCGAATCTTTTTCATTTCTTCTAAACTAAGAGATAATCTTCTAGTCTTAGAAAGTTGCAACAACTCATCATCACTCATATTTGCAACATCAAAATGAAAAACCTTATCTTCCTCTTTAGAAAGCAGAGATTTAGGTTCAATAGGGCAAAGTGAATAATACTCATTAATTGGGTTGCAAAGCAATGTTTTTGCAAGAAGATCTAACCTATCTTCCTTTATATTCCCACTAACAATGTATGAACGTCCAGTATTAAAATCTTCTATATTAATACCCAGAGTTTTACAAATTCTCAATGTTTCTGTGACAGTAGAATCGCTTACTTCTTTTTTTACTAAAACTTCCACTATATGCTCATTTTCATCAAGATGTGGTGGTTCTGTTTCGCAATATTGAAACACAGTATCACTAAAAAGAACATCCTTTAAAAGAGAAATATCTTTTTCTTTTAATTCTTTGCATTCAACAAAATAAATATCAGAAGAAGTTATAGAATCTACTTCATTAAATCCTTTTTTTAATACTTTAGCAAAAAGGCTGCCTTTCCCATTATCTAGCTTGTTTTTAACAGTAAAACGATATCTTTGCATTGCCATCATCTCCCAATGTTGAAGTATGTTTTAGTCTACTATTTTTTACATAATTGAGGAAGTAGGGGCATAAGAATTGCACACTATAAATATCAGGGCTTCTAGTTTAGAAAAAA
>CAUUAF010000171.1:0-2544 GCA_963543085.1 uncultured Treponema sp.
ATTGGTAATAATTCTGACTAGCCTACAACAAAGAACATACTAATCAAGAATTATTACCACAATAAGGAGTAAAAATCCTACAAGGAAATCTCTTGCCTTCTAAACTTTTTACATTTCCTTCTTTATATTGAGTTCTATAAGCCTTGACTTTCCAATCAATGCAAATTCATTATCGGGATACTTTTCAAACAAGTCAGTATACGTAGCAATAGCATCATCTACCTTTTCTAGTTTTTCTTGCAAACGTCCAACGCTAAGCATTGCACGAGGCTTAATAGGAAAATCTTCTATTTTGCTAGCTTTTTTGTAATATTCCAAAGCCTCAGTGAGTTCTCCACCCATCTCTTCTATACAAACACCTGTGTTAAAAAGTAAAACACCAGCCACATAACTATTGGGCAAAGCACCATATGCTTTAAGATAATAGTCCTTGGCTTTTGAAAAATCCTTTCTGGAAAAATACATGTCAGCAATGTTATAAAAGGCAAGGTATGAAGCATAGCCAGTAGCGGAATTCCCAAGCTTTTCAAGCTCCAATATAGCAATATCTTCCTTTTCTAATATCTCAGGTGAAGGTTTCTCTTCTTCTTTTTCTTCAGATTCTGAATTTGTAGCTATTTCTTCGACACTTATTGCATCTCTCCCAGCTTCTTCTTCAGCTTTTTTCTTTGCTTCTGCCTCCTCTTTTTGTTTCTTTTCAATATCTTCTTTATCTTTATTTAAATCAAAAAGAACCTTCTCAACACTAGCCAAATCATCTGATTTCTTTTTACTAGCAAAAGAAAAATAAACAGTTACTGCAACAACCACCAAAGCTATAACAACAATAGCACTTAAAATAATGCGTCTATTTCTTAATAAGAAATCATTAACCGCCTCTGATAACAACAAACCACCATCATTTTTTGTAGCCATTTTAACACTCCTCTATATTGAGTTCCTTAATCAATTTTGAAAGATATGTTCTTTGAATGTCAAGAATTTTTGCAACCTCTGTACGATTCCCATCATTCTGTCTTAGCATATCTTTTATATACATTTTCTTAAAATCTTCTGTAGCGTCCTTTAATGTCTTGTCTTTAATAAGATAATCATGCTTTGGAGCAAAATCATGAACCCCAAAAAACAAATCCTCAGAAGTTACATAAGGAGGATTTCCTATAACACAAGCTCTCTCAACAGAATTTTCCAACTCCCTAACATTACCTGGCCACTTATAAGATATTAAACTTTCCAATGCCCCAGAAGTAAACCCTAAAAAGTTCTTCTTCACATCTCTACTAAACCTTTTAAGAAAAAACTCAGAAAGTTCTAATATATCCTCAGGACGTTCACGCAAAGGAGGCACAGTTATGGGAAACACATTTAATCTATAATACAAATCAGAACGAAATTTACCTTCTTTCACAAGAGTAGCCAAATCCCTATTAGTAGCCACAATCACACGCACATCAATATCAAGAGTCTTACTAGAACCAACTCTTTCAAAAGCCTTATTCTGCAAAACCCTCAATAATTTAGGCTGACAAGAAAGTGGCAATTCTCCAATTTCATCTAAAAAGATTGTCCCTGAACTAGCTGCCTCAAAACGTCCAACCCTATCCGAAACAGCGTCCGTAAAGGCTCCTTTAACATGACCAAACAACTCACTTTCTAAAAGTCCTTCAGGTAAAGCAACACAATTAACCCGTACAAGAGGTTTATCTGCACGTCCTGAATACAAATGCAACAACTCTGCAATAAGCTCTTTACCAACACCACTTTCGCCTAAAATTAAAACGGAAGCATTAGAAGTCGCAATTTTTTTACAAAAATCAATAAGCTCAAGCATCACAGGACTCTTCGCGATCATTGTATGATATCCCTTGTCCTGCTTCACCTGATCCTGCAAATTTATAATTTCTTTATTTGATTCTCTAAACTTATATGAGTTGTGATACGAAAGAGCAGCCTGACTAGCAAAGAGTTCTAGCGTTGCGAGATCATCATTATCAAAATCTTGATTTTCTGACTTATTCAAAACCTCAATAACACCAACACACACACCACCTACACGCATAGGACAAGCAAGCATGTTTCTATTCTGATATCCAGTAGCTTTCTGCACACTAGGATCAAACCTTGAATCATGCAAAACATCATTAACAACAAGACTTTTATTGTTTTTTACGACCCAACCAGCTATACCTGTAAGACCCAAAACTATATTCTTAGCCTCTACTCCTTTAGGTCCTACAGCGACTTCAAACCTCAAACTACTCTTATCATCCTGCAACATAAGCAATGAAGCTGCTTCCCCAGAAACAACATTCATTGCTTGCAAAACAATAGTATTCAACAAAGCATTAAAATCACCATAGTCAGAATTCAAGAGCAGAGTTGTCCGTACTAAGGAATCAAACCTTTTCTTGTTCAAATCTTCAGATGTTGCAACACTCATCGAAGTTTAAGATTTTTTTGTTTTTAACAAGTCTCCAAGAGTATAAGGTCCATCATCTTCTTGACTACTAGACATATACTTAGAAATCTCAGCCTGTTGTTCTT